>DASYWA010000001.1:0-3394 GCA_035936475.1 Rubrobacter sp.
GCGCCCGGCGGGATGGCTGCAAATAGCCAGCGTCCCCGTATTCTTCCTGAGCATCACGCTGGTGCCGCTCGGCGTATTCGCGGAGGGTGGGATGTTGTCGCCCATAGCCATGCTGTACTATCTGACCTTCCTGGGATATGCTTGGGGCGGGTACGCGCTCTGGACCGGGAAGGAGCGGGCGCGCAAGCCCGCAACCCGGCAGAATGCGCCGCAGCCCGTCGCATGAGGCTTACCGCGAGAGTAGAATCGGCTTGATGCATTCACAGCATGCCACGCCACGGACGATAGCCCCCCCGGAGAGCGCGGCGCCGAGCCTGCGAGGTCGTACCCTCGTTCTCGCCCGCGCCGGGTGGGCCGTGCTCGTCGCCCTGAACCTGGGCCTCTTCGCCGTGGCCGTGCCCGCTCTCTACGCGCAGCGCGGCGCTCCGCCCCAGGCCGCGCGGGCGGAGTTAGCGCAGCTCGGCATCTCCGAGGGGCTCTACGCTGCGTACTTCACCGCGCTCCTGGTAGTCCTCGGGTTGGGATGCTTCGTCGTGGCCGCCGTTATCGCCTATCGCAGATCGGACGACCCTATGGCGTTGTTCGCCTCGGTCTTTCTCGTGTTGATGGGCGCGGTCAACCACCCCAACGTGCAGGCGCTGGGGGCCGCGTATCCTGCGTGGGGACCTCTGCTGAAGTTCTCGTGGTGGGTTCTGTGGGCGGCTTTGATCCTCTTCGTCTTCCTCTTCCCCGACGGCAGGTTCGCGCCGCGCTGGACGCGGGTCCCGGTCGTTCTCTTTATAGTAGGGGTATTCATCGCGCTGTTCTTCGGCGAAGGCTCCCTCACCGAGCCCCCGGACGCCCTCGGCCTAGTCCTCATCGGGGGGCTCCTGGCCGGAGCGGCCGCCCAGATCTACCGCTACCGGAGCGTGTCGAGCCCGGAGGGCCGCCAGCAGACCAAGTGGGTCGTCTTCGCCATGGCGACGGCGCTCGGGATCCAGGTCCTGAGCCTCCTGGCGGAGCCTCTATTCGTCCGGTCCGGCATCCCGGCGGTGCTCTACGAAGTGGCCGATGCCACCGTCATCACCCTCGCCTTCTTCCTTATCCCTCTCGGCATCGGCGTCGCCATACTACGTTACCGGCTGTGGGACATCGACGTCATCGTCAACCGTACCCTCGTCTACGGCGCTCTGACGGCGATCGTAGTCGGACTCTACGTGCTCGCCGTCGGCGGGCTGGGCGCGCTGCTGCAGGCGAGAGGAAGCCTTCTCATCTCCCTGCTCGGCGCCGGCCTCGTCGCGGTGTTGTTCGCGCCGCTGCGCGACCGCCTCCAGCGAGGCGTCAACCGTCTGATGTACGGCGAGCGCGACGACCCTTACGCGGTCCTCTCGCGTCTCGGAGAGCGCCTGGAGGCCACCCTGGAGCCCCGGGCGGTGTTGCCGGCGGTCGTCGAGACCGTCGCGCAGGCGCTCAAGGTGCCCTACGCGGCCATCGCCCTGAAAGAGAGCAGGGGGCGTGGCGGATTCACCGTCGCCGCGGAGGTCGGGCAGCCGGTGGACGCACCTCTCCGTCTGCCGCTCCTTTACCAGCACGAGACCGTCGGCCAGCTCCTGCTCACGCCACGCGCGGGGGAGGATAGCTTCTCCGTTGCCGACCGTCGCTTGCTGGATGACCTCGCCCGGCAGGCGGGGATCGCGGTCCACGCCGCGCGCCTGACCGCCGACCTGCAAGGGGCCCGCGAACGGCTCGTGAGCGCCCGGGAAGAAGAACGCCGGAGGCTGCGCCGCGACCTGCACGACGGCCTGGGACCACAGCTCTCCAGCCAGACGCTCACCATCGATGCCGTCCGGGCGCTAATGAGACGGGACCCCGACGCCGCCGAGGACCTGCTGGTAGACCTCAAGACTCAGGCGCAGGATGCAATCTCCGACATAAGACGTCTGGTGTACGCCCTGCGTCCGCCGGCGCTCGACGACCTCGGTCTCATCGGCGCCCTGCGCGAGACTGCCGCGCAGTACGGCCAGAATGGTCTCAACGTCTCGGTCGAAGCTTCGGAAGATCTGTCGCCGCTCCCCGCAGCGGTGGAGGTCGCCGCCTACCGCATCGCTCAGGAGGCCATAACCAACGTCATCCGCCACGCCGGAGCCCGCACCTGCGTCGTCTCTCTGGTGATCAATGGAGACGCGAGGGCGCTCCGTTTCGAAGTCCGCGACGACGGTCGGGGCCTCGCAAGGAGTAGCGGAGCGGGCGTGGGCTTCTCCTCGATGCGTGAACGCGCGGCCGAGGTCGGCGGGAGCGTCGTCATAGAACCGGCGCTCGGGGGAGGCACCCGCGTTCGCGCCGCACTGCCGTTGCCGGAGGAAAAATGAGGGACCGTATTCGAGTCCTCGTGGCCGACGACCACCCGGTCTTCCGCTACGGGATGCGCGCCATACTCTCCTCAGAGCCGGACATCGAGCTTATCGGCGAGGCGACGGATGGGGAGGAAGCCATCGCCTTGACCGCAGAACTTCGCCCCGACGTGATCCTGATGGACATAAACATGCCTAAAGTGAACGGCATAGAGGCGACGCGGAGGATCCTCGAAGTCAGCCCGGGGACCGGAATCCTGATGCTCACCATGTTCGAGGACGGCGACTCCGTCTTCGCCGCCATGCGGGCCGGGGCGCACGGCTACGTCCTAAAAGGCGCCGACGGGGCCGAGACGCTCCGGGCCATCCGGGCGGTGGCCGGCGGGGAGGCGATCTTCAGCCCCACCATCGCGCGGCACCTGATGCGGCACTTCGCCACACCCGGCTCGACCTCCAGAGACACTTTCCCCGAACTCACCGAGCGAGAGCGCGACGTCCTGACCCTGATCGCCCAGGGCTACACCAACACCGCCATCGCTAACCGCCTGTACCTGAGCCCCAAGACCGTTCGCAACTACGTCTCCAACATCTTCACCAAGCTGCAGGTGGCGGACAGGGCGCAGGCCATAATCCGCGCCCGAGAAGCCGGGCTGGGGAGGGACGCGTAGTGAAAGCTGACCGCAGAGCCACCCGAAAAGCGGATCCGACGACCGTCCTACGAATCATATCTGGCAGAGCGAACGTGGGGTGTGCTTCGACGGCCTTACTCCCGAAAACCGAAGAGGTACGACCCGGCGACGTCTGGCCGAGCTTACGATACGATCCGGACAACTCCGTCGCTGCCGTTCACCTCCAGAAGCTGGCCGTCCTGGATCAATGCGGTAGCCGCTTCGCATCCCACCACCGCCGGGATGCGGTACTCGCGCGCCACGACGGCGCAGTGACTGAGGACGCCGCCGGTGTCGGTGACAACGGCCGCGGCGGTGGCGAAGAGCGGGGTCCAGGGCGGGGCTGTGGTCCCGGCGACGAGCACGTCACCCTGCCGCAGCTTGTCCGCCTCTGAG
>DASYWA010000002.1:0-2708 GCA_035936475.1 Rubrobacter sp.
CGACGGCGGGTCGCTGCTCGGCGAGTCCAGGGGGGTGCGAGGCTTCTGGATGGCGGAGGCCGTGTGGGTCACCCACGCGGCGGGCGCTGCGAGGATGATCGCCGAGTGGATGACCGACGGCGCCCCGAGCATCGACCCGGCTGGGGTCGACGTCCACCGCTTCGACGAGTACCAGAAGAGCCCGTCCTACGTGCTCGCGCGCAGCTCGCAGGCCTTCCAGGAGGTCTACGACATCATCCACCCCCAGCAGCCCATGGAGGAGCCGCGCCCCCTGCGGACGAGCCCCTTCTACCCGCGTCAGAGGGATCTCGGCGCGTACTTTTTGGAGGCCTCCGGCTGGGAGCGTCCGCAGTGGTACGGGGCGAACGAACCGCTGCTCGCCGACTACGAAGTTCCCGAGATGGAGGAGTGGGCCGGGCGCTACTGGTCGCCCATCGTCGGGGCCGAGCACCTCGCCACCCGCGAGAGGGTGGCCCTCTACGACATGGCCTCGCTCAAAAAGGCCGAGGTTACCGGCCCCGGGGCGCTCGAGTTCCTGCAAAAGCTCAACACAAACCAGCTCGACAAGCCCGTGGGCAGCGTGACCTACACCCTGATGCTCGACGGGAAGGCCGGCGTGAGGAGCGACATCACCGTCGCGCGCCTCGGGGAGACCCACTTCCAGCTGGGTCTCAACGGGCCGCGGGACATCGAGTGGATGGAACGACACCTGCCGGCCGACGGCTCGGTGCAGGTGCGGGACATCTCGGGCGGGACCTGCTGCGTCGGGGTCTGGGGGCCGCAGGCCCGGGAGCTCTTGCAGGAGCTCAGCCCCGACGACCTCTCCAACGAGGCGTTCGGGTTCTTCAAGGCCAGGCGCATCTACGTCGGCGAGGTGCCCGTCGTGGCCTTGCGGGTCTCCTACGTCGGCGAGCTCGGGTGGGAGCTCTACGCCTCGGCGGACATGGGCCTCAGGCTCTGGGACCTCCTGTACGTGGCGGGAAGGCCGCTCGGCGCGATCGCCGGCGGCAGGGGCGCTTTCTCCGGCCTCAGGCTGGAGAAGGGCTACCGGTCGTGGGGCGCCGACATGACCTCCGAGCACGACCCCTACGAGGCCGGCCTCGGCTTCGCGGTCAAGCCGGAGAAGGGCGATTTCGTCGGCAGGGAGGCGCTGCTGCGGCGCAGGGAGGAAGGCCCGCGGCGCAAGCTCTCCTGCCTCGTCCTCGACGACCCGGGGGTGGTGGTCTTGGGCGGCGAGCCAGTTTACTCCGAAGGCGCGCCCGTCGGCTACGTCACCAGCGCGGCCTACGGGTACTCCATCGGGCAGAGCATCGCCTACGCCTGGCTGCCGCCGGGGCTCTCGGAGGAGGGAGCGAATGTCGAGGTCGCGTACTTCGGCGAGCGCCACGGCGCGACGGTGGCCGAGGAGCCGCTCTTCGACCCGGCGATGAAGCGGATGCGGGGCTGAGGGGGAGAGGTGATCCGGACCCGTCAACCAGGCCAGATCCTACCCGTCACGACCGACGTGCTGGACGCCATAGGAAACACCCCCCTGATAGAGCTCGAAGGCGTCCACGTAAAGCTCGAGTACCTGAACCCGTCTGGCTCCGTGAAGGCGCGCATAGCGAAGTACATGGTCGAGAAGGCCGAGAATGAAGGCCTGCTAAAGCCTGGCGACACCATAGTCGAGGCGACGAGCGGCAACACGGGCAACGCGCTCTCGATGGTCGCCGCCGTCAAGGGCTACAGGATGCTCGTCGTCATGCCGACGGGCCTCAGCGGGGAGCGGGTCGCCATAAGCCGGGCCCTGGGCGCGGAGGTCCTCGAGGTCGGGCACTTCCACGTCAACGAGGCGTTGGCCAAGGCCAGGGAACTCGGACGGCAGGAAGGCTACTTCAACCCGGCCCAGTTCGACAACGAGTGGAACGTCGAGGAGAACCGCACCTGGCTGGGGCCGGAGATCCTGGCGCAGTTACCTGGGGGTGTCGTCCCGGACGCTCTGGTCATGGGCGTGGGGACTGGCGGCACGCTCGTCGGGGTCGGGCAGGCGTTCCGGGAGGTCAACCCGGCTGTCAGGCTCTTCGCGATGGAGCCCGACGAGTCGTGCACGATCCTGTGCGGGGAGGTCGGGGAGCACTTAGTGGAAGGGATCTCCGACGGCTTCGTCCCGGGCATCTTCGAGCGTCACCGGGACCTGGTGGACGGGGTCTACCCGGTGAGTTCAGAGGACGCCGTCGGGGAGATGCGCCGGTTGGCCCGGGAGCACGGGCTTTTTGTTGGGCCTTCGAGCGGGGCGAACCTGGTGGCAGCTCGGCGCGTGCGCGAGGAGCATCCGGAGCTGGAGCACGTCGTCACCCTGTTCTGCGACGAGGGCGAGAAGTACATAAGCGAGCACTTCGGAGGCGCAAAGGGAGGCAGAGATGCGACGAAGTAGCTGAGAACCCACAGCAGGCGAAGCGTAAGGGCTGCCTCCGACAAGGTCGTGGCAAACCAGGAAAGGAGATATCCGCTATGGCGGTAAACGACAACCCGGGTATCCTGCAGTACACGAGGCTATTCAAGTCCCCGTACTTCTACGGATCGCGTCAGCACGGGGTCCAGAAGTACAGCGTCTACAACCACCACTACCACCCGCGCTACTACAGGGACCCGGTCGAGGAGTACTGGCAGCTCCTCGAGGGTGTGACGATGTGGGACGTCGGCGGGGCCGAGCGGCAGGTCGAGATCAC
>DASYWA010000003.1:0-11479 GCA_035936475.1 Rubrobacter sp.
CCCGGTCAGTATCGCACCGTAGGCGTAGACGGCCGCGACTAGCGTGAGGGCGAAGAAGTTGTAGGCGTGGATGACCTCGTCGTACCAGTGGAACCGGTCGTACAGGTTGAAGACGATCCCGGCTACGGCCGCCAGCGCCCCAGCGCGAGGAGCGCCCAGGCCGTCGCCCGCTCCGTTGGCTTCTTGTCCATGATCCTCCGCCCCCTTGCCATCGCCCGTCATCTTCGTCGTCGTCGTGGTGCCGGGGGAGCGTCGACGCCCCCCTTCGCCGCTTCCTCCGCTCCTACCGGAAGCCCGTGGCCGCCGAGAGGATGCCCCTAGCTTCGCAGAGGAGGATTAACGCCGGGCCACCGGCGGTTAAGGGGGCGTAAAGGGAGCGCGAGGCGCCGTTAACGAGCGGCCCGCCGTCCTGGACCTCCCCCGCAGACGGGGTGACCCTTTCCTTTCGCCCAACGCCCCCGTCCGCAGGCGCCCGCCACGGCGGCCTCCTGCCCGTGCCGGAACTCGGCGCGGATCTTGCGCCCGCCCGGCGCGGGTCGGTACAGGCCAACCCCCACGCCCTTCGGCGCCGGGCACAAGATCCCTTTACGCCCCCTTAACCGAGCTCGGCGTGTCTTTAACCGTAATCACGCAAAAGGCATCTGCCCGCTACACAGTCGAGACGGCCACGGGAGCGAAGAGAAAGACGGTGTACGCGAAGACTCGTAAGGAGGTGTCCGAGAAGCTAACAGTGGCAATGGCGGATGCCTCGAAGGGAATCACTGCCGGCGGCGGCCCAAAGACCGTGGGCGCGTTCCTGACGAGTTGGTTGGAAAACTCCGTGCGCAGCAGCGTTCGCAAGAGCACCTACGACCGGAACGAATCTCTTTGTCGGGTTCACCTGATACCCGCGTTGGGTCGAAAAAAGCTCAAGACCCTGAATGCGGCGGACGTGGCGGGCTTCTACCGCTCCCGGCTCGATGCTGGATGTAGCGCCGCGTCGGTTCACAAGATGCACGAGACGCTGCACAAGGCTCTGAAGCAGGCCGTGCGGTGGGGATACATGACAAAGAACCCCGCCGACGACGTGGACGCGCCAAGAGTTCACACCGAAGAAGTCCACCCGCTCACCCGCGACGAAGCGCGTAGGTTCCTGAAGGTCGTCCGAGGCGACCGTCTGGAAGCTCTCTACGTGGTGGCCTTGCATACCGGCATCCGGCAAGGCGAACTTTTGGCGCTGCGTTGGGAAGATGTGGACATAGAACAGAAAACGCTCACGGTACGGCGCACCATCACGAAGGACGGTGGGAAGCTTCTCACAGGCCCCACCAAGACCGCAAAGGGCAGGCGGACGGTCAAGCTCACCAGGGACGCAGCCGAAGCTCTCAGAAAGCACCTGACGCGCCAGCTAGAGGAGATCGACGGCCTGGGCGACTACTACCAGCCGGGCGGCCTTGTGTTCGCTACGACGAAAGGGACGCTACTCAACCCCACCAACCTCCGCAAGCGTTCCTTTGCTCCGCTGCTCGTTCGGGCCGGTCTGCCGCATCAGACGTTCCACCAGCTACGCCACACCGCAGCCACAATCCTACTCCTCAAGAACGTGAACCCGAAGATTGTCTCCGAAATGCTAGGCCACGCCAGCATAGCTATCACTCTGGACACCTACTCTCACGTCCTGCCGAATATGCAGGATAGCGCCGTTGCAGCCATGGAAGAGGCGCTTGCGTAGCGCGTTGGTGTAGTAATTGGTGTACTAGCCCCTGCGTTTCGCACCGGGGGCTTTTCTTTTCTCCAGGATTTCCGATACATGAGCCAGTTCGGAATGTGGAGCCGAGGGGGCTCGAACCCCTGACCTCCGCGCTGCCAGCGCGGCGCTCTCCCAGCTGAGCTACGGCCCCGGAAAATCCGTCAGAGTATATGCACCCTGTCTGGGGGTGTCAACGTGGGGCGGGGCTACTCCTCCCAGCGCTCCTGGGGGGCGCTGCGCCAGAGGGATTCGAGGCGGTAGTAGTCCCTGGCCTCGTCCGTGAAGACGTGGACGACGACGTCGAGGAAGTCCACGCTGATCCAGGCCGACCCCTCGTCCACCCGCTTGGAGCGGGGGCGGTGTCCGGCCTCTATCATCTTGTCTATTACCTCTTCGGCGACCCTGCGCGTCTGCCGGTCGGTCTCCGCGCTCGTTACCACGAAGTAGTCCGCGTACGAGACCAGCTCCCTAAGGTCGATAATGGTAACGTCCTTGCCGAACATCTCGGCCGCCGCCCGGGCGGCCGTCTCGGCCATCTCGCGCGTGACCTCCTCGCCCTTGGTCGCGAAACCCTGCCGCCGCCGGGCGACGGACTCGTCGCCCATCACCGAACTCCCTCCCTCAAGTGGTCCCCTTCCGTCCGTTTTCCGTCCCCTTCATAGAGCCTCCTCTGGCTGATGATCTCCCACACCTTCTCCGGCACGAGGTAGCGGATGCTCTTGCCCTGCAACATCCTGCGTCGTATCCCGGTCGCGGAGATGTCCACGCGCGTGCACTCGACGGGGAAGATCCTGTCGAAGTTGCGCAACCCGGCCTCCAGGTGGTCGAGCTTGGACAGGTCGTAGCCCGGCCTCGTCGCCGCCACCATAACGACCTCCTCGAGCAGACGGTCGGGCTCCTTCCACGAGAGCAGGTTCGAGACCTCGTCGGCGCCGGTGACGAAGAACCACTCGTGCTCGGGGGAGCGCGCCTTTAGGATGCCGACGGTTTCGACGCTGTGCATCGGACGCCCGGCGTCGACCTCGACCCGGTCGGTGGAGAAACGCTCGTTGGCCTCGACGGCGGCCTCGACCATCGCGTAGCGGTCCTCGGCAGTGGCGCGGACGCTCGAGGCCTCCTTGTGGGGCGGTATGCCGCCAGGCACGAAGATCACGCGGTCGAGGCCGAGCTCGCCCATCACCTGCTCGGCGATGATCATGTGCCCCTGGTGCACGGGGTCGAAGGTGCCCCCGAAGATGGCTACGCGCATCCGAACCTCACCTGAAATCGAACACCGCCTCCCCGATCCTGACCTCGTCGCCGGGCTCGGCCCCGGCCCGCCTGAGCGCCCCCACCACACCGCTCTTCTCGAGCTCCCGCTGGAAGCGCTCGACGCCCTCGGGGTTCTCCCAGTCGGTCTTGAGCGCGAGCCGCTCCACGTCCTCGCCCGCGACCACGAAGCCGCCGTTCTCCTTGCCGATCTGGAGCCCCTTCCAGGTCGGGCGGTAGACCCTGTGCTCCCGCTCTGAAGCCGGCATCGCGGCCCGCTCCCCGAGACGGCGCACCATCCCCTCGACGTGGTCCCTGAAGGCCGCAACCCCCTCCCCCGTCTCAGCAGAGACGAGGAAGGCCCCGGGGAAGGCCTCGCGCAGGTACTCGCGCAGCTCCTCATCCAGCAGGTCTATCTTGTTGAGCGCGATGACGGTCGGGCGTTCGGAGAGGCCTGCGGCGTGGAGCTCCGCGACGAGGGTCCCCTGCGCACCTTCGGGGTCTTCGCTGGCGTCGAGCACGAGGGCCAGGAGCCGGGCGCGGGCGACGTGGCGTAGGAAGCGGTTTCCGAGGCCCCGGCCCTCGCTGGCGCCCGAGATCAGACCAGGTATGTCCGCCACCATGAACGGGCCCCGGTGCGTCTTCTGGTCCACGACGCCGAGCTGGGGGGTGAGGGTGGTAAACGGGTAGTCGCCGACCCGCGGGCGGGCGGCGCTCATGACCCGCAGCAGGGAGGACTTGCCGGCGTTCGGCAGGCCGACGAGGCCGACGTCCGAGAGGACCTTGAGCTCGAGCAGAACCTCGCGCTCCTCCCCCGGCAGCCCCCGCTCCCTGAAGGCGGGCGCCTGCCGCGTCGAGGTGGCGAAGGAGCCGTTGCCCCGCCCGCCCTCCCCGCCGCGGGCCACGACGAAGGAGGCGCCGGGCTCGGAGAGGTCGGCGAGCAGGCCGTGCTCGTCGAAGACCTGGGTGCCGACGGGGACGTCGAGGAGCGCATCCCCGCCGCGCTCGCCGGCGCGGTTGTTGCCCGAGCCGTGCCGGCCGCGGTCGGCCTTTATGACCTGCCGGCGGGCGTAGGGCTCGAGGGTGGTCAGGTCCTCGGTCGCGCGCAGGATCACGGACCCGCCGTTGCCGCCGCGCCCGCCGTCCGGGCCGCCGTGCGGCTTGTACTTCTCGCGGTTGAAAGAGACGCTGCCGTCACCGCCGCGGCCCCCGCGGACGGTGAAGCGGGCTTCATCGACGAACTGCAAAGGGGCTACATACCCCCGATAAGCGCGGTCCTCAGGCCGTGGCCTCCTCCAGGACGGGCTCCTCTATCACGCGCACCATGCTCTTGCCGCGGGTGCGCCCGAAGTCGACGCGGCCGTCCACCTTGGCGAAGAGCGTGTCGTCCGAGCCCTTGCCCACGTTCTGCCCGGCGCGCACCTTCGAGCCCCGCTGGCGCACGATGATGCTGCCGGCGGTGACCGTCTGGCCGCCGTAGGCCTTCACGCCGAGGCGCCTGCCGGCCGAGTCGCGGCCGTTGCGGGAGGACCCGCCGCCCTTTTTATGAGCCATCCTTAAACCTCCAGAACCTTCACCCGGGTCTGCGCCTGGCGATGCCCGGTCTTTTTGCGCGAGTTCTTCTTCGCGCGGTACTTGTAGATGTGGATCTTCTCCCCGCGCAAATGCTCAAGGATCTCGACCCGCGCCGTCCGGGCGCCGAGGTCGAAGCCCTCGTCGTCCACCGTGAAGCCGACCGGGAGCTCGACGGAGTCCCCGACGTCGCCCTTCACGCGGTCGAGGATGAGCTCCTGGCCCTCCTGCACCCTGTACTGCTTTCCGCCGCTCTTTACAACCGCAAACATCCACCGCTCCTAGAACTTCTCAAAAGGATCAAACAGGCTCTACGACGCAACAGTATACCCGCCGGGGGCCCCTGCTACCAGGAAAAACCTACACCTTCGGGTTCTTGGAGGACTCGGAGCGCGAGCGCATCGCGATGCTCTGGAGGAGGCCAAGGGACATCACGCTCACGACCAGGCTGCTCCGGCCGTAGGAGATAAAAGGCAGGGGGATGCCCGTCACCGGCATGATGCCCATGGTCATGCCGACGTTAACGAGGACGTGGAAGAGGAACATCGTGCCGATGCCGACCGCTATGAGGACCCCGAAACGGTCGCGCGAGATTGTCGCGACGTGGAGTATGCGCCAGATCAGGACGAAGAACAGCAGGATGAGGGCCATGCTCCCCACGAACCCGAACCTCTCGGCCAGGTTCGAGAAGATAAAGTCCGTGTGGTCCTCCGGCAGAAATCCCAAGTTCGCGAGCGTCGTCGCGTCGAAGCCCTTGCCGGTGATGCCGCCCGAGCCTATCGCCATCTTGGACTGGGCGACCTGGTAGCCGAGATCCCCCGACTCGCTCTGGTCCATAAACGACGTGAGCCGGGCGACCTGGTACTCCTCGAGGATACCGAGCTTGACCCCAAGCACCATCGAGACGACGCCCGCGAGGACGAGCCCCCCTAGCTGGATGAGGCGCGCGCCGGCCACGTAGGCCATCACCAGGAAGACCGCCCCGAAGACGGTGGCGGTGCCGAGGTCCGGCTGCACCAGCACCAGCAGGCCGGGTACGGCCATGATCCCGAGCGCCTTCAAGAAGACCTCGTGCTCGTAGGCGGCCTTCTCGGCGAAAAACGCGGCGAGGACGAGGACCATGAGCGGCTTGGCGAACTCCGAGGGCTGCACCCTGACCGGGCCTACGTCCAGCCAGCTCGTGGCACCGTTGGCCGTCGCGCCCATCAGCGTCACCGCAAGCAGCATGACGATGGCGAGGCCGTAGATCGGGCGCAGAAAGCGGCGCCAGACGCGGTAGTCGACGATCGCCAGCGGTATGGCACCCAAGAAACCGACGACGAAGCCTATGGCCTGGTTGGTGGCGTAGGCCTCCCTGGCGTCCGTGCCCGCCACGTAGACGGCCAGGATGCCGAACCCGGAGAGCGCCAAAGAGACGAGCAGCAGCGGCAGGTCCATGGACCTCCACAGGCGCGGGCTCTCCTTCCTGGTCTTCCGGGCTTCTCTGCGCAGAAAGTCTTCGCGGGTGAGGCTCACGTGGACTCCCACCCGCGGCTCTTGACGTCAACGGTCTTCAACAGCCATCCTCCAACCAGGTAGGCAAGCACGGCGTTCAGCAGGGCGTCGGGGAGTATACCGGCCACAGCGTACTCCGCCAGCGGCGGTCCGCCGTACCCGGCCAGGTTGCGGGCCGTCCATCCCAGGAGCCCGAAAGCGGCCACGCAAACGGCGACTACCTGCGAGAGCAGAACCCTCTCTGTGCCCTTGCGGCGCACGGCGCTTACCCTCCCGGAGAGCGACCCTGCGGCGAGACCTGCGAGCGCCCCCACACCGAAGAGCCCGCTGCTTAAAGAGTCGAGCAGGATGCCGCCGAAGAAGCCGAGCAGTACGGCCTGCAGGTCGCGCAGGGGCGCGACGGCGAAGACGATGCCTATAAGGGCGAACTTCGGCGAGACGTAGCCGAAGGTCAGGTACGGTCCGAGCACGGCCTCCAAGAGCGCGGCCGCCGCGACGATGATCGAGGCCCGGACAACGGACGGCTGCTCCCCCATCCCCTCAGGTCCCCTTTCCGGCCCAGCCCACGATGACCCTCACGTCCTCCAGGTCTTCCGGGTTCATGGCGGGGTCCACCACTATCTTCTTGAACTGATCTATGTCTTGAGAGGTGACGGATTCCACGGTGCCGACGTACAGGCCCGGCGGCTCCAGAAGGTCCCGGCCGGCGGCCCGGCCGCTGGTCACCACGTAGTCCCCCTCCTCGGCCCGCGAGCTCTGGTTCACGTAGTCGACGCCGAAGTAGCCTTCGAGGCTGGTCTTGAGCATCCCCTGGCCGAACGGGACGTTCTCCGCGGTGACGGCGGGCGATACCTCGCCGGAGGCGGGGTCGAACTCGGCGGGGGGCACTATCCTCACCCCGGCGGCGAACATGCGGTCCGTGATGAGCATGACCTGGGCCGTGTGCCTGGAGACATTCGCCGTGCGCCCGACGAGCGTGTTCTCCCCGACCACCACGGGCTGGTCGTCCTGTATGCCGTCCTCGGTGCCGACGTCGATGACGATCCGCTCGGAGAACTGGTCCCCGACGGGCGCCACGACCCTCGCCAGCGGCCCGTACTCGTAGACGGCCCTCTCGCCCTGGAGGAGTCCCCGCAGGCGCTCGTTCTCCTGCTGCAACCGCGAGGTCTGCGCGGCGAGCGCCTCCGTGTCGCGCAGCTCGGCGCGCAGGCGCTCCTCCTCGGAGTTGTCGAAGGCGTTGCCGACCCTGTCGGCCGTCTCCCGGATGGGCGTGAACAGGGCGCCGACCACGCCCCGGACCGGTTGCAGGACCTCGGCGGCCCCGAGCTGCACCGTGTGCAGGGGCCCGCACTCGCCCTGGGCGGAGCAGTCCCCCTCCTTGACGTACACCGTGAAGAGCGCGAGGCTCACCACGCAGAGCACGCACAGGACCGCGAAACCGCTCGCAGCGCTTGACTTCCTCCGTCCCATGACGCCTTACGCCGAGGAGAGCGCGCTGCGGTAAGAGTCGATCTCCTCCAGCGAGCGTCCGCTCCCTATCGCCACGCACATCAGGGCGTCGTCGGCGACGTGGACCGGGATGCCGGTCTCCCGCCTCAGGCGCTCGTCGAGGTGTCGGAGAAGGGCGCCGCCGCCCGCGAGGACCATGCCCCGGTCCATGATGTCCGAGGCGAGCTCCGGCGGGGTGCGGTCTAAAGTGTCCCTCACGGCGGCGATAATGGCGTCCACCGGGATGCTGATCGCCTCCCTTACCTCCTCGGAGGTGATCACGATGGTCTTTGGCAGCCCCGTGACGAGGTCGCGTCCCCGGATCTCCGCCGACTCCTCCTCCTCCAGCCTGAAGGCGCTGCCTAGCTCTATCTTGAGCTGCTCGGCCGTCTGGGTGCCGATGGCGAGCTTGTACTCCTTCTGGATGTAGGTGCCTATGGCGTCGTCGATGTCGTCGCCGGCGATCCTGATCGAAGACTTGTTGACGATGCCGCCGAGCGAGATCACGGCGACCTCGCTCGTCCCGCCGCCGACGTCCACGATCATCGACCCCTGCGCCTCGTTGACGGGGAGCCCCGCCCCGATGGCCGCCGCGAGCGGCTCCTCGATGGTGAACGCCTGCCTGGCGCCGGCGGACTCGGTGGCCTCCTTGACGGCCCGAAGCTCGACCCCCGTAACGCCCGACGGCACGCACACGACGACGCGCGGGCCGACGAGGGAGCGGAAGATCCGGCGCTGGGCCTGTACCTTGCGGATAAAGTAGGAGAGCATCTTCTCGGTCACCTCGAAGTCGGCGATGACGCCGTCTTTTAGCGGCCTGAGCGCGACGATGTTGCCGGGCGTGCGCCCGAGCATGCGCTTGGCGCCGGAGCCCACGGCGACCACCTTGTCGGTCTTGCTGTCTATGGCGACGACCGAGGGTTCGGAGAGCACGATGCCCTGCCCTTTTACGAACACGAGGGTGTTCGCCGTGCCCAGATCTATCGCAACGTCGCGTCCGAAGAGTCCTCCAAACATTCGCGCCCCATCCGTCCGAAGTTCAGCGCCCCGACCGCACATTAGGCGGCTAGAGCATTCCGTGTTCCTTCATACTAAAGTACCCGTCGCCCAAGATCACGTGATCTAGGACCTCTATCCCTATTATTTCGGACGCTTCCACGAGCCGCCTCGTCACTTCCCGGTCCTCGCGGCTCGGCTCCACCTTGCCGCTCGGATGGTTGTGCGCGAGCACTACGCCCGCCGCGCTCGCCCTTATGGCGGGCTTGAAGACCTCGCGGGGATGGACCAGGGAGGAAGACAGGGTGCCTACCGAGATGGTAGGGCATTCAACTACCTCGTTCTTGGTGTTCAAGAGCACCACGACGAAGTTCTCCCGGTCAAGATTGGCGATCCGCCCCCTCAAAAGGCCCTCAACATCCGCGGGTGAGGATATCACGGGACGCCCGGGGTTACGAACGCGCCCGAGCCGCTTCCCGAACTCCACCGCGGCCAGTATTATGCAGGCCTTTGCCTGGCCGATGCCCCTGGTCCAGACGAGGTCGTGGACGGTTACGTTGTGGAGGCCGAAGAGGTCGCCGTGGGTCGAGATGACCTCGCTGGCGAGCTCGACGGCGGTCTTCTCGCGGTTGCCGATGCCGAGGAGGATGCCGAGGAGCTCGGCGTCCGAGAGGGCGGAGGGACCGGCCTCGAGCAGGCGCTCGCGAGGACGGAGCTCCGGGGGGAGCTGCTTTATCGTGTAGCGGCGTCCTCCCACAGCTACAGATCTTATCGGCATCGAAGCTTTTGGGCTTCAGGTCGCCTCCTTCGGAGGTTTTGAGGCTTCAGAGGCGCGGTGCGCGACCCGGTACCCGAAATCGTGGCCCAGACGACCGACGGGGCCTCGGGATGGCCGCAACCTTGCTTCATCACCCCTAACGCCCGAAACCCGATGCCCGAAACCTCCATCTCAGGGCTGCGGGATGCCGAAGCGGGCGAGCATCCGGCCGGTCATCGCGAGGGGGAGGCCCACGACGTTTGTGTAGTCGCCCCCGATCCACTCGATAAAAGCCCCCGCCCGCCCCTGGATGGCGTACCCGCCGGCCTTGCCGACGCCCTCGCCGAGGCGCACGTAGGACTCGACCTCCCCGTCGCCGACGTCCCGCATGCGCACCCGCGTCACGGCGCTGCCGACCAGGAGACCCCCGCCGCGCGCCACGGCCACGCCGGAGTAGACCTCGTGCGGCCTCCCCCGCAGGGAGCGGAGCATCCGCCGGACGTCATCACCGTCCTCGGCCTGGCCGAGGACGCGCCCGGCGGCGGGACCGCCCGGCAGATAGACGACCGTGTCGGCACCGAGTACCACAGAGTCCGTCCCCCCTGATACGGCCAGGGCTTTGCCGCGGGCGTTCGTCTCGGCGGTCTCTTTAGGGTCGGGGAGCGAGACCTCGGGGAAGCCGCTGCGCCTCGCCTCGAAGTCGTAGCCGGCCGCGCGGAGCAGGTCCACACGGCGAGCGGACTCGGAGGCGAGGACGAAACGCAACCTGGGGTCTCTGCCCTACTCGTGGCCGAAGAAGAGGCCGAGCTCCCTTTGGGCACTCTCGGGGGAGTCCGAGCCGTGGACGAGGTTGTCCGGCAGGGAGAGGGCGAGGTCGCCCCGGATGGTGCCGGGCGCGGCCTCGGCCGGGTTCGTGGAGCCCATGAGGTTCCTCATCACCTTGATGGCGCCCTCGCCCTTAACGCGCATGGCGACGACGGGGGTCGAGGTTATGAACTCCACGAGCTCCTCGAAGAACGGCTTCTCGCGGTGCTCGGCGTAGTGCTCCTCGGCGAGGTCGCGGCCGACGTCCATAAGCTTCAGTGCTTCGATGTCGAGGCTCTTGGCCTCTATGCGGCGGATGATCTCGCCGACGAGGCGGCGACGGACGCCGTCCCCCTTGACCAGTACCAGGGTCTCTTCCACGGTTGTCTCCTTCTAGGGTTACTTACCAGGCCATCTTCTTGCCGCTGCGCTGGTCCGTGCCGCAGTAAGGGCACAGGTCCCACTCCTGGTTGAGCGGCCGGTCGCAGTTGATGCACGGCTTCTTCAACTCCCAGGCGCAGGTGGGGCAGATCAAGAACTCCTTCTCCACCATGTTGCGGCAGTTCGGGCAGAGCAGGATGCTGTTGCGCAGCTCCCGCTCGAGGATCGCCGTCTCGAGCTCGCGCTCGCGCGACTCATCCAGGTACTCGGGGGGGCGGACTATAAGGTAGATCAAGGTCCCTATGTACGGGAAGATGACCGCCACGATCCCCCACAGCAAGCTGGTCGCGCCTCGCCGCCCGGCGTCCGTGTACGTCCAGTAGACGAGGGCTATCCACAGCACGACGAACAGGAGCACGATGAGCTGGCCCGTGATGCGCAGGAACGGGCTGTCGAGGAAGTTGGAGATGATCTGGAACGGGTCGGAGTCCTGCAGCAGCAGCGCGATCTGGGCGGGGCTCATGAGATAAACCTTACCATTACGACGTAACCGAGCACAAAACACAGGGCGGCCACGACCAAGAGCAGCGCCACCAGACGCCAGATCCCACCGCTAGTCACGCAGCCACCGCAAGATCGGCGCCACCGTCCGGAAGGAGCCGAGCACGAGCACCGCCCCCCCGTCCCCGCGGACGCTCCGAAGCGCGACCTCGACGGCCTCTACGGGGTCCTCTTCGATCAGCGTCTCTTCCCCCTCCATGTCCTCGTGCGCCTGCAGGATCCCGGCGGGACCCGCCGCCCTCTCGCCCTCCGGGCGGGTCAAAACGACGGTCCGGGCCGCCGCGCTCAAGGCGGTAAGCATACTGCGAGCATCCTTGTCCCGCAAGACGCCGAACACCACCGCTAGCGGCCTCCCCCCGTAAACAGCCTCCATCGCCTCCAAAGCGGCCCCGACCCCCCGCGCGTTGTGCCCCCCATCCACCACCACCGGGACGCCGTCCACCTCGTGG
>DASYWA010000004.1:0-38149 GCA_035936475.1 Rubrobacter sp.
GAGGGGCAGGTTGCCCACGTGTTACTCACCCGTTCGCCACTTTACTCACCCCGAAGGGCTTTCTCGTTCGACTTGCATGCCTAAAGCACACCGTCAGCGTTCGTCCTGAGCCAAGATCAAACTCTCCGAACTAGCTTCTGCCCCATAAAGGGACTATAGCCGTGTTGGTGCGGGCGCCACCCGCTCGGCGGTCCGGCATTAAACTCTCGGACCGCGAAGAGTCGATTCTCGGCGTTTTGACGGGTTCCTTGTTTCACCCGATCTTTCACTGCTATTCAGTTTTCAAAGCCTCAGGCCCCTGCCTCTCGGCGGAGCTATGGAGACGAACCTCCGGGGACAAAGACGCCCACCTCGCGGTGGGCCGGCAAGCGCTCCCAGTCTGTCGGGAGTCCTACCCTATCTCGCCCTCTCGGTTATCAATTCGTTCCCCATCATCAGCCAGAGAAGTATAGCACCGCCTCTTCTTGAGTCAATCCCCTTTTCAGAGATTTTCGGTGCGCTCACTCTGCCCCACCGATGCCGGGTTCGTGCCCTGTGGCACCCCCTTCTTCATCGGCGACGGGGATTATAGCGCCGCCGATGGGAGCGTCAAGAGCGCCACCGAAAAATCGTGAAATCGGCAGCTAACGGACGACTTTGAGACGCGCGTAGCGCCGCTTGCCGACCTGCAACACGGCGCCGTCGAAGTCAGCACCCAGCACGGAGAGCTTCTCGTCCTGGACGACTTCGCCTTCCAAGCGCACGGCGCCGCCGCGCAAGAAACGTCGGGCCTCGCCGTTGGTCTTGGCGAAGCCGGCGCGGGTGATGAGGTCCACGATCCAGACCTCCTCGTCGGGCCGCACCCCGACCTCCGGCGCGTCGTCGGGCACCTCCCTGCGCGAGAGGGCGTCGAAGGTCCGCTCGGCCTCGGCGACCGCCGCCTCCCCGTGGAAAGTCCTCACTAGGGAGCGCGCGAGGTCGCGCTTCTGCTCGACAGGCTCCCCTTCGGGGACCGGGCGGTCGAGGACGAGGGAGAAGTAGTCGGCCATCGCCCTGTCCGGGATGCTCATCGCCTTGCCGAACATGTCGTTCGGCGGGTCGGTGACGCCGATGTAGTTGCCTATGGACTTGCTCATCTTGATGGCGCCGTCGGTGCCGACGAGGAGCGGGGTCGTCATGACGCACTGGGGCGTCTTGCCGTAGTACTCCATGACGTGGCGCCCCATCAGCAGGTTGTAGAGCTGGTCCGTGCCGCCGAGCTCGACGTCGGCGTCGAGTGCCACGGAGTCGTAGGCCTGCATCAGCGGGTAGAGGAGTTCCGTAAGGGTGATGGCGTCGCCCGCGGCGAAGCGTTTGGAGAAGTCGTCGCGCTCGAGGACGCGGGCTACGGTGATCGCCCTGGTCAGTTGGATCAGGTCGGCCAAAGCCAGCGGCGCGAGCCACTCGGAGTTGTGCCGGACCTCGGTTTTGTCCCTGTCGAGGACGAGGTAGGCCTGTTCGAGGTAGGTGCGGGTGTTCGCCGCTATCTGCTCCGGCGAGAGCACCGGGCGGGTCTTGGACTTGCCCGACGGGTCCCCGACGCGCGCCGTGTAGTCGCCGATGGTGAGCACCGCCGTGTGGCCGAGCTCCTGGAAGGCGCGCAGCTTTTTGAGCACGACGACGAAGCCAAGGTGGATGTCCGGCGCCGTCGGGTCGATGCCGAGCTTGACCCGCAACGTCCGCCCGGAGGCCAGAAGTTTTTCGAGATCCTCACGCGGGATCACGTCCACGGAGTTCCGGTAGATGGCCTCGTGTTCTCGGGCAACCGTCATAAGACCTTCGCAACCTTCTCGCAACGGGAATGTAACGTACAGGCGGGTAGTGTAGTATACCGGCTCGATGGCTCGCACCCACCAGAGAGGACGAGGTCGGGGACCGGGCGCGGGGACCTCCAAACGCAAGGGCGTCAGCCGCCCTGTCAAGCTCCCGGCGAGCCGCAAGAGGCAGAGGTCTCGCAAGGCGGCCATCTGGTCGCGCGTCCTGTGGGTCTTGGGTTTGGTGTTTCTCGTTCTCTTCGTCGCCGGGCTGTCGTTCGCGGCGGGCGGGTACCTCGGGATCGTGCACGGCGTAAAGCAGCTCGAGGCGCCCCAGAACTTCGAGACGCACCCCACCTACATCTACTCCGCGCCGCTCGGGGAGGACGACAGCACCCGGCGGGTGATCGGCACGGTCTTCGGCGGCCAGAACCGCAAGACCGCCTCGCTCGCGGACATGCCCCCCCACCTCCTGAACGCCCTCGTGGCCAAGGAAGACGAGCGTTTCAGGACGCATCCCGGCGTTGATCTCTGGGGCATCATGCGGGCGCTCTACGTCGACATCAGGGCCGGGGCTACGGTCGAGGGGGCCAGCACCATCACCCAGCAGTACGTCAAGAACGCCTACCTCTCGCACGACCAGTCGATCACGCGCAAGGTCAAGGAGGCCCTGATCGCCGTCGAGCTCGAGCGCAGCGTCTACAAGGACAACAAGGACCAGGTCATCGCCGACTACCTGAACACGGTGTACTTCGGCTCCAACGCCTACGGGGTTCAGGCGGCCTCGGAGACATACTTCGGCAAGTCCGTGGCCGACCTCTCGGTCGCCGAGTCGGCGACGCTCGTCGGCCTGCTCTGGTCGCCCTCGACCCTCGGCCAGGACCGCGACGGGGCGTGGGCGCAGCGGGACCTCGTCCTCCGCAAGATGTTCGAGACCGGCTACATCTCCAGCCGGGACTACAATGCGGCCCTCGCGGTACCTCTGCCGGAGAAGTGGCCGGCCGGTGCGATGGTCGAAACCGGCCTGCAGGGGCCATCGACGACGCGCAGCTTCACCGACCTCGCCGAGGAGGAGCTCATCGCCCGCTACGGGGCCAACACCGTGCTCCAGGGCGGGATGAGCGTCTACACGACCATCGACCTCGGTACCCAGGTGGCGGCGAGGGAGATCCTCTACGGACCCGAGGGCTACCTGCCGGGCGCCGACGACCCGGACCTCGCCCTCGTCTCGCTGGACCCCGAGACCGGGCGCATAAAGGCCATGGTCGGCAACCGGGACCCGGACGCCGAGTTCAACCTCGTCACCCAGGGCAGGCGCCAACCGGGGAGCGCGTTCAAGCCGTTCGCGCTCATCGCGGCGCTCGAGCAGGGCATCGACCCCGAGACCGAGTTCGTCTCGGAGAAAAAAGAGTACATGGTGGACGTCCCTGGGCTGAAAAAGCCGGAGAAGTGGAAGGTCAAGAACTACGACGGGATCGAGCGCGGCAAGATCCCCCTCAAAGAGGCCCTCTGGTGGTCGGACAACACGGTCTTCACGGACCTCGTGATGAACCCGCACGGCAACGGCCTGAAGAACGGCCCGGCGGCCGTGATCGACGTCGCCAAGCGCCTCGGCGTCACGGCGGACTCCGGCCCCCACCCCCACCCTTCGGTGGTCCTCGGCACGCAGGAGGTCTCGCCGCTGGACATGGCGGCGGCCTACGCCACGATAGCGAACGGGGGCCGTCGGATCGAGCCGACCACCATAACCAAGGTCATCACCAACGGCCCCGACGACGACAGGGTCCTCTACGACGCGCCGGAGGAACCGGCCGGCGAGAGGGTAATAGACGAGGACATAGCCCACAAGGCCACAGAGCTCATGATCGGGGACGTTACGGAGGGCATCGCCAAGGACGCCGCCTTGGGCGACCGTCCGGTGGCCGGCAAGACGGGCACCAGCGAGAACTTCTTCGACGCCTGGTTCGTCGGCTACGTGCCGCAGATGGTGACCGGGATCTGGATGGGCTACGCCGAGGGCGGCGCGACCCTCGAGTACACCCTGGACTACGCCCGGGAGCTGAACGGCCTCTCCGGCGGCGTCACGCCCGCCGAGGTCTGGAAGACCTACATGGAGGACGTCATGGCCGGCCGACCCGTCGAGGACTTCGAGGGCGTCGAGGTTCCCGAGAAGCCAAAGGAGACCACGGCCCCGCAGACCGACCCGTCCGACGCCCCGCCGACCGGCACCGCAGGGCAGCTAGGGTTGGCGCCCGGCGCCGAGACGAGCAGCGTTAGGCCTGCGAGCGCCCCCGCCGCAAGCCCCGTCCCGCGATAGCCTTCGACCGCACGGAGACGTTCTTCTCTCCCAGAAGCAGGTAGCGCCACGGTAGCTCGACGCCCCGGGAGATGCCGATCCGGGTAGTCGCCACGATCTCCTCCTCGGGTTCAGGACCCGGGAGGATGCCCAGCGGTCCGTCTGTCAGGTCCGACCCGTCGAGCTCGATGCCGACGCCCAGAGCCTGGGTCAGTCGGCCCGGTCCGTTGCAGAGATCTCTCTGTCGGCCGCGCCTGGCCTGCATCAGGTCCGCGCCATCGACGGGCTTGAGCGCCCGGATCAGGACGGCGCTCCCGACGCCCTCCTCTTCGCAGACGACGTTGAGCAGATGATGGATGCCGTAAGAGAGGTAGACGTAGGCGATGCCAGGCCCGGCGAAGATGTTGCGGTTGCGCATCGTCGGGCCGTTGTAGGCGTGGCAGGCGGGGTCCTCGGGCCGGTAGGCCTCCGTCTCGACGATGACGCCGGAGGCGAGACCTTGGGGCGTCTCGTGGGCGAGGGTGCACCCGAGGAGATCGACCGCGACCTCCCGGGGGTCCCGGTCGTAGAAGCCGGCCTTTAGAACATCCGTGGGGAGCCCTGCTCTCCGGTGAGGTCCGTTATGCGCCTGGAGAGCTCATCGAGGTCGAGGCCGGCCTCGGAGCGGATGGAGGACTTCAGGAGGGGCCTGACCCCGCCGATCTGGACCTGAAGCTCGCGCAGTAGCTCCGTGGCCCCGCTCTCGAGGCCCACCATGTCGCGCAGGATCGTGGCCTCGGTGCGGCCGGCGACCAGGGGCTCGGGGATGCCCTCTACGTACACCAGGGTGCGGCGTCCGCTGCCGCGGTCTTCTTCGATGGGAACCAGCGCCACTATCCTGTCGGCCCGGACGTGCTTGCCGAAGCCTAAAGATACGATGCGGTCTGGTATCGCCTTCATAATCGGCGGATTCTAGCATAGCGCCGCCAACCCAAACCGGGTATATTCACCCGCGTGCGGTTGGGCGGAAAGACCAGGGCGCTGGACGGCGAGCGGGTGCAGCTGCGGCGCCACGACCCCAAGAACTACGGGCTCTACGCCGAGTGGTATGGCGACCCCGAGATCTGGCACCTCACCAGTTGGGCCAAGACGCCCCTCGGCCGCTCCTCCGTGAAGCGCCTCTTCGAAGAGCGCGAACTCTCCACCACCGACGACTCGTTCGCCATACACCTCAACGGCGAAGACAAGCCCGTCGGCGTCATCAGCCTGATGGGCGTGAGCGAGGCGAACCTGTCGGCTGACCTCTCCGTCATCGTCGGCGCGCCCGACGACCGAAGCCACGGCTACGGCGCCGAGGCCATAAAGATGATCGTTCGCTACGCCTTCGAGGACCTGGGCCTGAACCGCGTCGGCTTGAGCGTCTTCGAGTTCAACGAGTCGGCCATCTCCGCCTACGAGCGGCTCGGCTTCGAACACGAGGGACGTCTCCGGCGGGCGGTGAAACGCGCGGACGGCTTCCACGACGCCCTCCTCATGAGCGTCCTGCGCGACGAGTGGACGCCGCCTAGAGGCTTCTAGGTTCTCAGGCGTTGGGGGTTCTTCTTGGAGAGGGCTTCCGTTCGCCCAACCCTCGAAACCTCTCCCCTCCAGCGCGAGGCATCTGCAGGAGCGGCCTCAAGTTCTTACGCGCCCCCCGAACCGTTCTCCGAGGTGCGCCGTGATGCGGGCCATCTCGGCGTCCACCTCCTCGTCCGTTAGCGTCCGCTCCCCCTGGAACACGAACCCCAGGGCCACGCTCTTGTGGCCGACTGGCACCTGGTCGCCCTCGTAGACGTCGAAAACCCGGACCTCGGCCAAGAGCCCCCCGATGCCCTCGACGGAATCGACCATCTCGCCCACGGGCACGCCTCGCTCCACCACCACGGCCAGGTCCCTGGAGACGGCGGGCACGTAGACGAAAGGCTCGAAGCGCGGCTCCGCGTCGGGCCGGCAGGCGCCGGGGTCGAGCTCGAAGACGGCGACGGGCCACCCGTCGAGCCCGAACTTCTCCGCGACCTCCGGGTGCAACTCCCCGACCCAGCCCGCCTCGGCACCGTCCACCCTGACGACCGCCGACCGACCGGGGTGAAGGAAAGACGGGGCGTCCGGCGCAAAGGAGGCACCCGGCACGAGACGTTCGACCAGACCCTTCGCCTCGAAAAATCCGGCCAGGACCCTCGGCGCGTTCCACCCGGCGGGCCGGACGGTTCCGGCAAGGACCACACCGAGACGCTCTTCCTCCCTGACGCCCATCAACGAGGCCCTGTTGGGCTCGGCGTCGGGGCCCAAAGACTCCACGCTCCCGGTCATCCGGAACTTCAGGGCCGCCCCCCGCAAGGCTTCGGGCGGCGGATCCGGCGCGAAGACGCGGCCCACCTCGAAGATGGCCCCGCCGCGGACGCCGAAGGTCTTGTTGCGGGCCGCCGCGTCGAGCAGGCCCGGCAGGATCGAGTTCCTCAGCTCCCCGTTCTCCGCGCTTAGGGGGTTCTTGATCCCGACGGCGCCCGCCCCGTTCTTCAAATCCTCCGCCCAGCGCCGGGGGCCGAAGGGGTACGTGATGGCCTCCGAGAGGCCGAGGTCCGCCAGCAGGCGACGGAGCAGGCGACGTCTCCCCTGGTCGGACGTGAGGCCGCCGGGCTGCGGCACCCCCGGGAGGGCCTCGGGGACCTTATCCAGACCGATCAGGCGCCCCACCTCCTCGACGAGGTCCACCTCCCGCCGCAGGTCCCGGCGGAACGTCGGTACGGTGGCGGCCAGCTCCTGCTCCCCGGCCTCGACCTCGCAATCGAGCGCCCGCAACCGGCCCGCCGCCTCTTCGGCCGTAACGGGCATGCCGAGCAGCAACTCGGCGCGCGGGAGGCGCAGGGGCACGCGCCAGGGGTGGACCGGCTCGGGGTAGTGGCTCAGGGTGTCGGCGGCGACGTACCCGCCGGGGTTCTGGGCGAGGAGGCCCACCACGCGCCCCATCGCGAGGTCGACCATGTTCGGGTCGAGGCCGCGCTCGAAGCGGCCTGAGGCGTCGGTGCGCAGGCCGAGCCGCTGGGAGGTGCGGAGGATGTTGTCCCCGGCGAAGGTGGCAACCTCGATCAGGGCGTCGGTAGTCTCCGCGCCCACCTCCGCGTCCTCGGCGCCCATGACGCCGGCTACGACGAGGCCCCGCTCCTCGTCGGCTATGACGAGCATCTCCTCGTCCAGGGTGCGCGTCGAGCCGTCGAGGAGCGTGATCTTCTCGTCCGGCCGCCCCCTCCGGACCACTATCGCTTCGCGCACCTTCGCCGCGTCGAAGGCGTGGATGGGCTGCCCGGTCTCGAGCATCACGTAGTTGGTAGCGTCGACGACGGCGTTGATCGGCCGCATGCCGGCGGCGTGGATGCGGCGCCGCATCCAGAGCGGGGCCTCACGCCCCGGAGCCAAAGCGGAGACCCGGCGCAGGTCGTACCTGGGGCACAGGTCTTCGGCCTCGACCCGGAGGCCGTACGCTTCGGTCGGTTCGCCGCCGGTCTCGAAGGCGATTTCGGGAACCCGGAAGTCCGTCCGGAGGATGGCGGCGAGTTCGCGGGCCACCCCGATCATGCCCCACAGGTCCGGGCGGTTCGGGGTCACGTCTATATCGATAACGGTCTCCCCGACAGGGAAGTACTCCGCGACGGGCCTTCCTACCTCGTGGGTCTCGTCCAGAAGCAGGATGCCGTCGTGGTCGGCGGAGATGCCGAGCTCGCGCTCGCTCATCATCATGCCGTAGGACTCTAGGCCCCTGAGCTTCGCCTTCTTGAGCTTCGTCCCGTCCGACATGACGCTGCCGGGCAGGACCACCGGGACGCGGGCGCCGGGGTACGGGTTCGGGGCGCCGGCCACGATCTGGACCTCCCTCCCCCCGAGGTCCACCTTCGCCACAGAGAGCCTGTCGGCGTTCGGGTGCGGCCCGAACTCGACTACCTCGCCCACCACGACCTCGCCCTCCGTCACCCCGAGACGGTAGACGCCGTCGATCTCCTGGCTGTGGAGGGTGAATAGTTCCACGAGACTTTCGACGCCGAGGTCGAAGTCCACGTACTCGCGGAGCCAGCTCAAAGGAACGCGCAAAGGATTTCCCTTCTACAGACTAAAACTGATGCAGAAAGCGGAGGTCGCCCTCGAAGAAGAGGCGCAGGTCCGGGATGCCGTACTTCGCCATCGCCATGCGGTCCGGGCCCATCCCGAAGGCGAACCCGGTGTACTCCTCAGAATCCACCCCGGCCTCTTCGAGCACGCCGGGGTCGACCATGCCCGCGCCGAGCATCTCAAGCCATCCGGCACCCTTGCAGACCTTGCAGTCGGGGTCGGACCCGCCGCAGCGGAAGCAGCTCACGTCGAGCTCGACGCTCGGCTCGGTGAACTGGAAGTAGCTCGGCCTGAGCCTCACGGCCACGTCCTCGCCGAAGACGTGCCGGGCCATCGCCGCGAGCGTCCCCTTCAGGTGCCCGAGCGTAAGCCCGCGATCCACGGCCAATCCCTCGATCTGATGGAACATCGGCGTGTGCGTCGGATCGGAATCGCGCCTGTACGTCCTCCCGGGGCAGACCACGTAGACGGGCGGCGGCTGCGAGAGCATCGTCCTGACCTGCACCGGCGAGGTGTGCGTCCTGAGCACGAGCCCGTCGTCCAGAAAGAAGGTGTCCTGCATGGTGCGGGCCGGGTGCCCGGGGGGAATGCCGAGCGCCGTGAAGTTGTAGTAGTCGGTCTCGGCCTCCGGGCCCTCCGCAACGCCGTAGCCTAGGCCGACAAAGAAGTCCACGACCTCGTCGATGATCCGCTGCGAGGGGTGCAAATTTCCCCGCGGGTGCGGCACGCCGGGCAACGTGACGTCCACCGCCTCGGCCCGGAGCTTCTCCTCGCGCTCGGCGGCCGAGAGCTCGCCGGTCTTCGCCGCGAGCGCCTCCTCGATCTCGCGCGAGGCGAGGTTCGCCGACCGACCGACCTCCTTGCGCTCCTCCGGCGAGAGCGTGCCTATGCTCTTCTTGATCTCCGTGAGCTCCGCAGACCGGCCGAGATACCGGACGCGAACGTCTTCTAGCGCTGTGGTGGTGCCCGCCTCATCGACGGCCGCAAGCGCCCCGTTCTTTAGCTCTTTTATCCGCTCAGCGACCGCCATAATGGCCGCTTATCCTAGCACACGCATATGCGCCTCGTAGAGCAGGATCGAGGCGGCCACGGCGGCGTTGAGCGAGGCCGTCCGGGACGGCACGCTGACCCGCGCGCCGCACGCCTCCACGACGTTCCGCGGCAACCCCGAACCTTCCGCCCCGACCACCACCACTACCCCCTCCCCGGATACCGCAGAAGGCGCCTCTCCCCCCTCCGGAACCGCGGCGACCGTCGCGAAGCCGGCCTCCGACGATCTTCCCACGAACTCGACCGTCTCAAGCTCCCTGGCGATTGGCGCGTGGAAGATGGAGCCCATCGTCGCCCTGACGGTCTTGGGGTTGTACAGGTCGGCGCAGCCCTTCGAGAGCGCCACCCCGGCCCCGAAGGCGTGGGCGCTACGGATCACGGCGCCGACGTTCCCCGGGTCCTGGACGCCGTGCAGGAGCACGATGCGCCTCCGCGCCGAGAACAGCTCATCGCCGCGTACGTCGAGAAACGGAAAGACCCCGACGGGCCCTGTCGGGGTCTTTAGCGTTGAGACGCGGCGCACCTCTTCCTCCGTCTCGAAGAGCCGCACCGGGGGCATCGTGGCCTCCCGTACGAGGGCCAGCCCTTCGGCCAGGAAGAGGCGTCCGGCCTCTCGGTGCTTCTTGGTGTCGAGCCTGGCCGCCCTTTTGGGCGAGATCCCGTGCCAGGTGCTAGCCGTCTTCCCCGTCCTTCGCGGCCTTCTCTACGTCCCCTACGGTGACGCGACCCTCCTGGCCGGTCCCCTCGACGGCGGAGAGGTCCACGCCTAGCTCCTCGGCCCTGCGCTCGGCGGCATCGGTCGCGTGGACCTTGCCCTCTACTTCGGCGGCCTCCTCCACGTCCTCGACCAAGACGCGGCCCTCGGCGCCGGAGCCCTCCCCTATCGACTCGATCTCCACGTCGAGCTCCTCGGCCCGGCGCTCGGCGGCCTCCGTGGCCTCGACCTCGGGCCGCTCGGCGGCGTCGGTGACCTCTGCGGTCGGCGTGGGCTCAGGCTCGGTGGCGGGCTGCGCCGCCGCCGCGGCGGGCTTACGGCGCGCCTGGGGCTTCGGCTCGGCGACGGGCTCCGGTTCGGGTGCGCGCTCGACCTTTACGCGGGCCTCGACGGGGTTGCCGTCAAGCGCGTTCTTGGCCTGGGTGACGATGCCGGCGAAGATCTCGGGCTCGGTGGCGGCGAGGTCGGCCAGGATCTTGCGGTCGAGGTCGATCTCGGCCAGCTTGAGGCCGTGAATGAGCTGGGAGTAGGACATGCCGTGCTCGCGGGCGCCGGCGTTGATGCGCTGGATCCAGAGCGACCGGAAGTCGCGCTTGCGCTGCTTGCGGCCCTGGTAGGCGTAGACGCCGCTCTTCCACACCTGCTCCTTGGCCCGCTTGTACGAGGAGTGCTTGGTCCCCCTGTAGCCCTTGGCCTGCTCCAGCACCTTCCGGCGCTTTTTGCGGGCGTGGACGCTCCTGGCGGTGCGTGCCATCTACCTCACCCCCAGCAGACGCTTGAGCTTCTTCTCGTCCACGCTGTGCACGACGGTCTCGGTGTTGAGCCGCCGCTTGCGCTTCCTGCTCTTCTTCTCCAGGATGTGGTTGTGGCCGGCCCGGCGTCGCTTCAGGCGGCCCTTCTTGCCGACCTGAAAGCGCCCGGCGGCGCCCTTGTGGGTCTTCATTTTCGGCATTTTTCCTCCACGTTTCGTTTAGACGTACTTCTGGAGAGGCTCGCGGCACGGGAGTCGAAGCCGTTTCGCCTCTACAAGCGGCGAGAGTGTATCAAACAGTTGCTTTAGCTGCGAGCCGCCCTCTCGCGCCGGCTGCCGGTAGTGCGTCGCTCCGGCTCCGGGGGCGCCTCCTCGGCCTCGGCCTCTTCCTTGGCGACCTTCTTCGGGGCCATGACCATTATCATGTTCCGGCCGTCCAGGTTGGGCTGGCTCTCTATGCGGCCGAGCTCGTCGAGGTCGCCCGCGAGACGCCTCAGGAGACGCTCGCCGAGCTCGGGGTGCTGGACCTCGCGCCCGCGGAACATGATGGTGACCTTTACCTTGTCGCCGCCGCGCAGGAAGCGCTCGACGTGGCCGCGCTTGGTGTTGAAGTCGTGGTCGCCGATCTTCGGGCGGAGCTTTATCTCCCGCACGTTGACGTTGACCTGCTTTTTGCGGGCGGCCTTGCGGGCCTGCTCTTTCTGGTACTTGAACTTGCCGTAGTCCATCATCCGGACCACCGGCGGGTCCGCGTTCGGTGCGACCTCGACGAGGTCGAGGTCGGCCCTCTCCCCGAGGTCGATCGCCTCTTTGATGTGCTTGATGCCTAGCTGCTCGCCGTCGGCCGCGATCAAGCGGACGCTCCGCGCCCGGATCTGGCCGTTTATTCGCGGCTCTTCTTCAGTCGCTACTGTGCATCACTCCTCTCAAAACCTATTTTTCGGGGCCGTGCGTCCTTCTCTGCAAGCGAACGGCTCGTATTTCGGACGAAACGGGAACCCCAACTACCCCAGAGATTATACTCCGCGCCCGCCTCGCTTGTCTATATGGAACTATCCTCGCGAACGCACCAGCTCCAAGACCGTGTCCATGAATGCTTCTACGGCCAGCTCCTGCTGCTGCTTCTCGCCCCGGCGGCGCACGTTGACCGTCCCGGCCTCGGCCTCGTTGTCCCCGACGATGAGGAGGTACGGGATCTTCTGCTTCGCGTTCTCCCGGATCTTCTTCTGCATGCTGTTCTGCGCGTCGTCTACCTCGGCCCTGATGCCGCGTTCTTCTAGCCGCCCCGCGACCTTCCGAGCGTACTCGTTGTGCCTGTCGGAGACGGGTATGACGACCGCCTGCACGGGCGAGAGCCAGACCGGGAACGCGCCCGCGTAGTGCTCTATGAGCACCCCGAGGAACCTCTCCGTCGAGCCGGTGACGGCGCGGTGCAAGAGGACAGGGGTGTGCTCCTTCCCGTCCTCCCCGACGTACTCGCACCCGAGGCGCAAGGGCTGCAAAAAATCCACCTGGATGGTAGAGAGCTGCCACTCGCGCCCGAGCACGTCCTTGGCCATAAAGTCGGCCTTTGGGCCGTAGAAGGCGGCCTCGCCGGCCTCCTCGTCGTAGTCGATGCCGGCAGCGTCGAGCGCCTCGCGCAGCTCCTGCTCGGCCCTGGCCCACTTCTGCTCGTCGGCTATGTACTTGCTGTCGTCGGGGTCGCGCATGGAGAGCTGGACCCGGTACTCGTCGAACCCGTAGGTGTCGAGGACCTCGCGCACGATCTCAAGGGCCCTCGCGAACTCCTCCTGGACCTGGTCCTCGGTACAGAAGACGTGGGCGTCGTCCTGGGTGAGGCTCCGGACACGGGTGAGGCCGTTTAGCTCGCCGCTCTTCTCGTAGCGGTAGAGCGTGGCGAACTCGGCGTAGCGCAGGGGCAGGTCCCTGTAGGAGTGGGCCCTGGAGTTGAAGAGCGTCATGTGGCTCGGGCAGTTCATCGGCTTGAGTCGGTAGCGCGTCTCGCCGTCGACCATCGGGGGGTACATGGAGTCGACGTAGTGCTCGAGGTGCCCGCTCTTCTCGTAGAGCGACTCGTTTACCAGGTGGCCCGTCCAGACGTGGTCGTAGCCGTGGCGGGTCTGGACCTCGCGCACGTAGCCCTCCATCAGGTGCCGGAGCATCTCCCCCTTGGGCAGGAAGAGGGGGACGCCGCCGCCGACGTCCGGGGAGAACGTGAAGAGGTCGAGGTCCTTGCCGATCTTGCGGTGGTCGCGGGCCCGCGCCTCCTCCAGTTGCCTTAGGTAGGCCTTGAGCTCCTTCTCCGTCGGCCACGCGGTGCCGTAGACGCGGGTGAGCATGGTGTTCTTCTCGTCGCCGCGCCAGTAGGCGCCGGCGATGTTCTGGAGCTTGAAGGCGCCGAGCTTGCCCGTGCTCTCGACGTGCGGGCCGCGGCAAAGGTCGAAGAAGTCTCCCTGGCGGTAGACGGTTATATCCCCGTCCTCGAGCCCGGCGATGATCTCGAGCTTGTACGGGTTGTCCCCGTAGAGCCTCTCGGCCTCGCCCTTGGAGACCTCCTCGCGCCTGACGGGCAGGTCGCGGGCGACGATCTCGCGCATCCGCTCCTCGATGCGCGGCAGGTCCTCGTCGGTGATGCGCCCCTCGACCTCTATGTCGTAGAAGAACCCGTCCTGGATGGGCGGCCCGAGGGTGAGCTTGCTTCCGGGGAAGAGCTCCACGATGGCCTGCGCCATCGCGTGGGCCGTCGAGTGCCGCAAGACCTCCAACGCCTCGGGAGAGCCCTTGGTGAGCACCTCGAACGCGCCGCCGCCGTCCACCGGGGCCTCGAGGTCGACGACCTTACCGTCGAGCCTCGCGGCGACCGCGTCGCGGGCCAGGCGGGGGCCGATGCTCTCGACCACGTCGCGGGCCCTGTCGCCGGGTTTTACCTCTAGCTGCTTGCCGTCTGGGAGGGTAACGGAGGGCATGTGCGGACCTTTCTTCGGAAGGAGATCTGGGTAGTCTTGGGGTTAGAGCCGGGTAGTTAGCGCGCCGGTGAATCCCAAGGAGCCGGCGCGGCGTGGTGGGCGATAGTGGATTCGAACCACTGACCTCCTCCGTGTCAGGAAGGCGCTCTCCCCCTGAGCTAATCGCCCGTGTCCCTGGGCGGGCCTCTCCGAGAGGCGGCACCCGGAGTCGAACCGGGGTGCAGGGTTTTGCAGACCCTTGCCTAACCACTCGGCCATGCCGCCAGTCGGCCCGCGGCCAGAGCGGAAGACGGGATTCGAACCCGCGACCCTCACCATGGCAAGGTGATGCTCTACCAGCTGAGCTACTTCCGCGTGCGGGTCTAATTTAGCACGGCCCATTTGCTCTTACAAGCGCCCCTTGAACCGGCGCTTACTGGAGAAGACCACGTAGCGCAGGAGGAAGAAGCTGACCACGGAGGCCACCGCGACGGAGATGATCTTGGCGACGTTGCCGACCAGGTAAGCCGGTGCGTCCGTCCCGGTGAGCAGGAAGTGTATAAGCGCCCAGAAGATCCCGGTGCTGATCCCGATATTGAGCAGGGCCTGGAGAAAGAAGAGGGTGGTCTGGCGCAGGTTGTGCTCCGCCCGCCCCCGAAAGGTCCACGTGGTGTTCCCTATATAACTGTTCACGTTCGCCAGCACGAGCGCGACGCCGTTGTAGAGCACCAGCAGCCACGTCTCCCGGGTCGGCTGCAGCCACAGGAACAGGTTGAGCACCCCGATGTCCACGACGGCGTTGGAGAGCCCGACCACGGAGAACTTGGAGAACCGGACGCCGCCGCTCTTGAGCTTCTCGCGCTTGCTCAACGCGCCGCCAGCGCCATCTCGTAGTACCCGCGCAACGCCCTGGTGGCCGCCTCCCAGTCCCTGGTCTCCGTCGTGGCCCGGGCCCCCTCCTTGAGCCGGGAGCGCAGGCCCTCGTCCCGCAGAACGCGGCGCACGGTCTCGACGAGGGAATCGGGGTCATCGGGATCGTAGAGCAGGCCGTTCACCCCTTCCTCGACGACCTCGTGGGCGGCCCCGGCACGCGCGGCGACGACGGGCAGCCCCGAAGAGAGGGCCTCCAGCATCGCCAGGCCAAGCGTCTCCGTCGTCGACGGAAACACCAGCGCATCCGCCGACGCGTAGGCCGCGCTGAGCTCCGCCCCGCGCCGCGTCCCAAAGAAGACCGCCGGCATCCCGGCGAACTCCTCTTCCAGCTCCCCGCGGGCCGGGCCGTCGCCCAGGAGCGCGAGCCGGACGTCGGGCATCTCGCGCAGCACTCTCTTCAGGCTGCCGATGCTCTTCTCGCGGCCCAGCCGGCCGACGTAGAGCAAGACGGGGGCTTCGGGGTGCCCGCCGGAGAGTTTGAAGCGCCACTCTTCGGAGCGTTTTGACGGATGGAAACGCCTGGTGTCCACGCCCTGGGGCCAGATATGGAGGCGTTCGATGCCGCTCTCGCTCAAGTACTTTCGCGTGGTCTCGGAGGTGCAGAGGTTGACGTGCGCCCTGTTGTGCAGCGTCCGCGTCCACCACCGGCCCGCCTTCTCGCCTATCCCGAGACCGTAGTATCGGGCGTAAGTGGTGACGTTCGTGTGGTATGAGGCGACGAGCGGCACACCCAGTCGGTGCGAATAAAAAGGGGCGCCGCTTCCGAGGACGAACGGGTTGACGGCGTGGATCAGGTCAGGCTCGAACTTTCTGAGGGCGCGTCCGACGCGCGGGTTGCTGGGGGCGAGCATGATCTGCGGGTACGGGGGGAAAGGCACGCCCGCCACGCGGTGGATCGGGACGTCGTGGTAGTAGGCCGGGCCCTCGCCGTAGCTCGGGGCGATCACCAGCATCTCGTCGCCTACCTTCAAGAGCTCGTCTATGGTGCTGCGCAGCCGCGTTACGACGCCGTCCAGCGCCGGCACGAAGGTTTCCGTGAAGATCGCGATCCGCATGGCGTCCCGTCGGCCTCGGGCTACTTCCGGGCGCGGGTGGACGCCGCGCCCGCGCCGCCCGCGGCTCGGATCGGAGACACCGGTTGCTCCTACAGGTTCGAGATGATCGCCTGCGTGAACTCCTTGGTGCCCGCCGTGCCCCCGAGGTCCTTGGTGCGGGTCTCCGGGCTCTTGAGCGCGGCCTCGATGCCGGACTGCATGCTGTCGGCGGCGTCGGCGTGGCCGAGGTGTATCAGCATCTCCTTGGCCGAGAGCAGCGTCGCCAGCGGGTTCGCCCGGTTCTGGCCGGCGTACTTCGGCGCCGAGCCGTGGACCGGCTCGAAGACCGCGATCTCCTCCCCTATGTTCGCCCCGGGGGCGACGCCGAGGCCCCCCGTGAGCCCCGCGCAGAGGTCCGAGAGGATGTCGCCGTAGAGGTTGGGGCAGACGAGCACGTCGTAGAGGTTCGGCTTGGTTATGAGCTGCATCGCCATGTTGTCCACGATGCGGTCGTCGATCTCCTCGAAGTCGTTCTCGTAGTCCTTGGAGACCTCGTAGAACACGTCGCGGAAGAGGCCGTCGGTGTACTTCATGATGTTCGCCTTGTGGATCACCGTGATGTGCTTTCGGCCCTGCTCCTTGGAGCGCTCGAAGGCCATGCGGCAGATGCGTTCGGTGCCCTCGCGGGTGATGATCTTGATCGACTCGGCCGCGTGCTTGCCCACCATGTGCTCCACGCCCGCGTAGAGGTCCTCGGTGTTCTCGCGGTAGATGATGAGGTCGATGTTCTCGAACGGCGTATCGACGCCGGGCAAACTCAGGCTGGGCCGGATGTTCCCGTAGAGGTCGAGCTCCTTGCGCAGCGCCACGTTCACCGAGCGGAAGCCCGTACCCACCGGGGTGGTCAGGGGGCCCTTTATGGCAACCTTGTTGCGCCGGATGGAATCCAGCACGGACTCGGGCAGGGGCGTCCCCTCCCTGTCCATTACCGCCTCGCCGGCCTCGGCTATTTCCCACTCGATCCCGACGTCCAAAGCACCGATGACCTCTTTTACGGAGTCGGTGAGATCCGGCCCGATCCCGTCGCCGGGTATGAGAGTAACTGTCTGCGCCATGCGCCAGCCCCCTTCGCTATAGAATCGGCATAGTATAACGACCGGACGGGCGCGCGGCTAACGCGCTCCTCCCGAGGCGAAGAGCTAGACCTGCTGCTGGACCATCGTCCATATAAAGGCGCCCAGTATCGCCGCCAGTACGGCCATCAACAGCACAACGATCGCCACCGGTACGAGGACCACCAGCGCGGCCTTGCCCGTGGTCGTCGAATGAACCTCGCGGATTCCTATAACCGACAGGTAGACACCGTAGACGAAACCCGCAAGCGCACCGATTATGGGCACCCACCAGAAGACGCGCGTGGCGAAGGTGTAAGACTGGATGCGCAGCGTGGCCTCGAAGCCGGCGTTGGAAGAGCCCACGACAAGCATCACCAGCAGGTGCTTGATACCGGCCATGACGAACAGGATCAAGGCCGCGATGAAGGGGGCGACTATTATGCCCACCACGAAGCCCCCCAGAGAGGTGGCCACGCCGGCGGCCTGCTCGCCGGCGGTACCTGAACCGACCGAGGCGATGCCCCCAAATACCAGCCCGATGATCCCGCCGAGCACGGCGTAGATCTCGTAGCTGATCAGGGGGTAGAGGATCGGGTTAACGAAATCTCCCTGCCTGACCATGCCGCGAAAGAAGCCCGCCGGTTGGGTGAGCACGCCCCGCGTCGCCCTCACGAAGCTCTGTATCGGGTCCCTGTAGTCGAACTCCCCCCCGGCGGAGGCGGACATGCCCGGCGGCCGAGCACCCGCTCCTCCGCCCGATCCGCCGGAACCTGCCGGCTCGGGCCGGCTACCCGTATCGAAGTCCACCCGCTCTCCCTTCCTTTGACCCCCGATCGGGATAAATCTACGGCTTTTCGGCCCCGCACGCAACAGCGAAACGGACCCCGATCCGGTGCCCTCGCATACGTCGCGCGGCGACGCGCGTGCTGTAGAATGGACGCTCGGGTGGTGAGTAACGGGGAGCCCGCGATGCCTTCGACGATAGAGACCCTAGAGCGCGAGCTGGGCGAGGCCCAGGCCGAGCGGGAGAGGGAAGAGCGGGCGGTCCTGAGGGCGGAGAACGCCCACGAGGCCGCCTGCGCGGCGCGGGACGAGGCCTGGTCCGAGGGCTTCGTCACGGACCCAGAGGTCGAGCGTCTGACGACGCTCGTCTACCAGAGGCGGCGGGAGCTCTACGAGGCCATAGACCGGCTCAAGGCGGCCGAGGGCAAGGAGCGCAGGATCAAGAGCCGCCTCATGTACGTCCTGCCCGCCGAGCGCCGCCGCTACCTCCCCGGCACGGTCGACGAGGAGTTCGAGCGCTTTCTGGAGTCGGTCCGGGAGGCCTACGAGGGCTCGCTGCCGGGGGCGCGGGTCTCCGTGGTCACGGAGAAGCCGGGCGAGGTGGACCTTCGCGGGGACGCGACTTGGCGGGCGCTGGAGAGGCTCTACTCCGGGACCGTCCGGCGGTGGGTCGAGATCCGGTGCGCCGAGCCCTCCCCGGAGGCGGCCAGGATGGCCCGCCAGGTCGGCTACTACGCCGGCGGCCACACCCCGCGGGTCTTCGTGGCCGGCGAGGAGATAAAGGTCGGCGGCCTGAGGGGGCCTGAGGACCTGCGCCCGCTCCCCGGCTACGAGAGCGCGGAGGGCCGCCTGGCCCTTGCGCGCATAACCGCCAGGCGCTACCTCGACGAGACCTCCGTCTCCCGGCTGCTCAAGCGTCCGCCCACCCTCACCCAGGTCGCCCAGATAGCCCGCCTCTACCAGACCATGAACCTGACGGTGGATGAGATCCGCTGGCGCCTGGAACAGCTGATCTCCCTGCGCTTCGAGGTCCTCGAAGCGGTCTACGAGCTCACCGGCGGCCGCCGGCGCTTCTCCTTCTACGAGATCGCCCGCGCCGCCCGACTCCTCGACGGCCACTTCCCCGACGCCGGCATCGCCGCCGAAGCCCTGGCCCGCGCCGTGGACCGGGCGCTGGAAACGGGGGTGCCGCTGGTGGATGTCGCCTACATGAGCGTGACGGCCGAAGACTTTTAGCTGTCAGCCGTCGGCATTCAGCGGTCAGCTTTCTCGCCGTTGATGGCGCCCGTCTCCTCTTAGTAGCCGCGTCCCCAATTTTGCGCAGCGACGCTTCCGCGGCGGGAGCGTCGCTACCAGAGGTCAGGCTGAAAGCTGATAGCTGACGGCTGACAGCTCAATCCGCTAGGTCGTGCTCGGGGACGGACAGGTTGTATGGTCGGGCTGGTCTCTCCGCCAGGACGCGGACCTTGTAGACAAAGTCGGGAACAAACTCGCCGCGGCGGACCTCGAGAATCTCGACGGGCTGCATGGTGGCCTTGAGGGCGGCGCGGTCCCCGGGCGCGTAGCGCGCGGGGCGGTTACGGTCTACCAAGGCTCCGGCTCCTTCTGGGGGGCGGGTATAATGTGGGCCGCCCTCGATGGGGCGGTTGCGGGGCATTCTGTCACAGTCGGCGGCGCATTTGGGAGGATGAGGATGGGCGAGGGCTACGATCTGGTCGTCGTGGGCGCGGGCCCCGGCGGCTCTTCGACGGCCTACTACGCGGCGCGGTCCGGCCTGAAGACCCTGCTGCTTGACCGCCAGGAGTTCCCCCGCGACAAGCCCTGCGGCGACGGCCTCATGCCCCACGCCGCGGGCGAGGTGGCGATGATGGGCCTCGGCGACTGGCTGGAGGAGCCGCACCACGGCCGGTTCACCGGCCTCTCCATCCGAACCGCCACGGCCTCCATCCGCCAGGGGGTACCGCCCACGCTGCACGGGCCGCAAGGGTACGTGATCCGGCGCAAAGAGACCGACGCGAAGCTCTTGAAACGAGCCGAAGCCGCCGGCGCGCAGTTCCGCTCCGGCACCCGCGCCACAGAGCTTCTGCGCTCCCCCGCCGGCGCCGTAACGGGGCTGCTGGCAGAGAACGGCGGCGGCCCCGAGGGCTTCACAGCACCGCTCGTGGTCGTCGCGGACGGCGTCGGCGGCTTCGAGGGCGGGATGAAGGCCCACCAGAACGCGGTAGCCCGCAGGCAGTACTTCCGCGGGGTGGACGGCCCGGACAAAGAGCACATACACATCTTCATGACCAGGGACATGAACTCCCGAGGCGCCGGCTACGGCTGGGTCTTCTACTTGGGGGACGGCACGGCCAACGTCGGGGCGGGCATCTCCACGAGCTCGCTGGCGAAGACCGGCCGGAACCTGAAAGACTTTTTCGACCGCTTCCTGGAAGAGCCGGAGATGGCGGGTTGGCTCGGAGGCGCCGAGCCCGAGAGGCCGGCCAGGAGCTGGTCGCTCAAGATGGGTATGTGGGGGGCCAGGCGGCACGAACAGGGCGTCCTGACCGTGGGCGACGCGGCGAGCTTGATCCACCCGATAAGCGGCGAGGGCGTCGGGTACGCTATAGAATCCGGCCGCCTGGCCGCCGCCTGGGCCCACGAGGCGCACCGCCGCAAAGACTTCTCCGCCGCCACCCTCTCCGGGTACGCCCGCCAACTCCTCCGCCGGAGGGGACGCGAGCACCTCTCCGGTCAGGCGCTGGTTAACCTGGTGCCGAACATGGAGCTTCTGGAACCGCTCTTCAGGGCCTGCGCGAAGGACGGCGCGGCCAGCCGGGCCCTCGTGGAGAGCTTTACCGGCGACGCGCCGGTCTACAGCCTGCTGAAGCACCCGCACGCCTTCGCCCGGGCCCTGAGAGACGTCGCGGGCAACCGCCAGCGGGCCTGACCATACACCTACGGCCTGAGCGCCAGCCGGTCCAGATAGAACGTCGTGAGCCGCCCACCATCGGTTCGCGCGTCGAAGTCGAGGTAGAGCGTCTGCCCGGCGAAGCGCGAGAGGTCCACCCGTTCGCGCTGCCACCCGCCGGCCACCCCTCCTGTGTACCTCTTCAGGAGCGCGACCTGCTTTCCCTTGCCGTTCGTCAGGCGGAGGAGCATCGTGTCGTCGGGGTCCTCGCTCCCGGCCTTTACCCTTACGTCGTAGGCCAGCGTGGCGCCGGCGCCGATACGGATCTTCTGCCGCAACTCGTCGTTCCCGTCGTGGTAGCCGCCCAATCGGGCGTGCCCGTCCAGGATGAGGTCGGCCCCGTCCCTGGCACGCTGGCTCCAGCCGCCGACCCTGCCCAGGTCACCGTTGTCCAGGGCGCGGGTGTCGAGCTTGGGTTCGCCGGCGCCTCGGCCCGGCGCCTCGTCCGTTGTCGGGGGCTTCGCCGGGGCGCCCGCGGCGGGCTGCTGCGGCCGTTGGCCTGAGGGTGTCTCGCCCGGGGCGTGGGCGCTCGCGTCCACGTAGCCGCCGAAGTCCGTGGTCCAGTACCAGCCGTGGACGCTGCCGGGCGCGTTGATGCGGGCGACGCCCATCACGCGGTAGTTTCCGTCGAGCATGGCGGCGTTGTGGGAGGGGGATTCTTTCCACGCCTGCATGGCCTCCTCCGCCGTCTCGTAACCGACGGCCAGGTTCTCGCCCTTGGCGGTGTTGTGGTCGTAGCCCTCCGCCTCCATGCGGTCCCAGAGCTCCGAGCCCGCCGCGTAGTACGAGCTCTGGGCCGTGTCGTGGGCGAAAAAGCCGTACTCGGCCATGTCCTTCGAGTGGCGCTCGGCCGCGACGGCCAGCGTGTCCGAGAGGATCACGGGCCGCAACCCGTTCTCCCCGCGGTACTCGTTGATAAGCCCGAGAAACTCCAGCTCCTCGGCGTCGTAGGCGGTGGCGGCGCCCCCGCTTCCGGCGAGTGCGAAGGTGGAGAGCAGGATGAGGACCACAACGGCCATCAACCACCTGCGGCGGGTCCCGCCGGTGCCCGATCCCAGCGTCTTCCAAGTCTCCATGCCGGGGAGTATGACGCCTCGGACGCGCCTGCGCATACGCCACATGGACGATCTTTGGCTAGCGGGTTCGGGCCAGTTCCCACCCCGACGGGGAGGTTGCGGCAGAGCGGGGCGCCGCGCGCGCCGCTATCATGCGGCCCCACTATCGAGAAAGGGCGGGGAGATTGGCTACGGTTAGAAGCTTCGAGGCGGGGTCCGCGAAGATACACATACTCGACGACGGCGTGTTCGTAACGGACGCGGGAAACCTCTTCGGGGGCTCGAAGAAGGCGAAGATCAAGGGCGCGATGCGCCCGGTCCTCGTCGAGACCGGCGACCACCTGGCGCTCCTCGACGCGGGCTTCGGTCCCGAGCTCCCGGAGGTCCTCGTCGGCCGGTACGAGCTCAGGCGCGAGGAGAACCTCATGGACCACCTCGAGGAGGCGGGCTACGGCCCGGCCGACGTCACGCACGTCGTGCTCTCGCACCTCGACGCGGACCACGTCGGATGGGCGCTCGAGCCCCCGAGCTTCCCCAACGCCACCGTCTTCGTTCAGCGGGCGGCTTTGGAGGAGGCAAAAGGTATGCCCGAGGGGGACGGGCGGCGCGAGGCCGTCCCGGCCGTGGAGAAGGGCGTGGAAGATGGGTGGTGCGAGCTGCTAGACGGGGACGGGGAGGTTGTGCCCGGCATCAGGGTCGAGGTGAGGAGCGGGCACTCCGAGGGGCACCAGGTTGTCTGGGTCGGCTCGGGCGAGGACGCCGCGCTCTACACGGCGGACCTGGCCCCCGCGAAGATCTGGCTCGACCCCGACCTCATAGCCGGCGTGGACACGGACCCCGAGGCGGCCCGCAAGAACCGCATCGAGGTGCTCACGGAGGCCGAAGAGAAGGGGGCGCCGGTCATCCTCTACCACGAGCCCAAAGACCCCGTCGTCCACGTGCGGCGCGCCGGCGGCAAGTTCGAGGCCGATCCCGTGTGAAGCGATCCGCCTCCGGCGGATCGCGCCGTCAGCCTTTAGCGGTCAGTTCTTTGGGCTGTGTTAAGGACGTCCCCGCGGGGGCGTTTGCCTAGCGGCCCCTGCTCCTGCGCTGCTTGATCTTGCGCCAGACGACCGGCGCGGCCAGGATCAGTAACCTTTTCAAGATAGTCTTCACGTAATCTCCCGGTTAGGTGGCACCCTCCGATACGCTGGTACCCGGCAGAGGGTTTCGGTAAGCAGGGCCACGCCGCGCGTCGAAAGTCGCTCCCCGCGGCGCGGCCATCTTCCCGACCGGGAGCTGGCGGCTCTAACCGCGGTGCCATACGGTCTTCTCGGCTACCGCCTCCCGCCGGCGCGGCCTCCCCCCCATGTCGGGATGCCCGAGGTAGAGGTACGCCACGATGCCGTCGCCCTCTTCCAGACCGAAGAACGCGCGCATGTGGCCGTGGTAGGCGACCGGGCCGGTGCGCCAGATAGCGCCGAGGCCCAAAGAGTGGGCGGTCAGGAGCATGTTCTGGACGGCGGCCGAGCACGCGGCGTAGTTCTCCCTCGTCTCGACCTCGTCGCGCCCCGAGCGCGAGATCACGGCTATCACCACCGGCGCCCGGAAGGCCTTCTTGCGCTCGCGGCTGATCCTGCCGGCCGCCATCTCCTCGTCCTCCCCCTCCTCCTCGGCCTGCAGCCTGGCCGTCTCGGCCCGGGCGCGGGCTAACTCTCCCCGGCCTTTACCGGTGAAGACGTGGAAGCGCCAGGGCTCCGTGATCTTGTGGTTCGGCGCGTGCACCGCGCTCTCCAGGATGGTCTCTACCAGCTCATCCGGTACCGGGTCCTGCTTTACGCGGTTCACGCTCCGGCGCGACCGTACGGCCTCTGCTAGCTCCAAGGTTCTCCTGCGTATCGGGAAACGGTGCGGGAGCATTTTACCGTGCGAGGGCGGCGGCAGGGGCGCGCGAGTTCCCTTATCATTCACGAGCGGACTCTATCAGTAGCAACCGTGAGATAGGAGACGACCCATGTCGAAGACCGTCACCGTAACCGGCGCCGCAGGCGCGATCGGGTACGCCATTTTGTTCCGGATCGCCTCGGGCCAAATGCTCGGTCCCGACGAGAAGATCCGGCTAAAGCTGCTCGAGATAGAGCCGGCGCTCAAGGCGGCCGAAGGCACCGCGATGGAGATTCACGACTGCGCGTTCCCGCTTGTCGAGTCCATAGACATAACCGCCGATGCCGCGGAGGCCTTCGACAGCTCGAACGTCGCGCTCCTGATCGGCGCCAGGCCGCGCCAGAAAGGTATGGAGCGCGCCGACCTCTTGGAGGCGAACGGCGCGATCTTCAAGCCCCAGGGCGAGGCGATCAGCGCCGGAGCGGCGGACGACATCAAGATCCTTGTGGTCGGCAACCCGGCGAACACGAACGCCCTGATCGCGATGAGTAACGCCCCCGACGTGCCCCCCGAGCGCTTCACCGCGATGACCCGGCTCGACGAGAACCGCGCGGTCTCGATGCTCGCCCAGAAGCTCGGGGTAGGCGTCGAGGACGTGCAGGACCTCGTCGTGTGGGGCAACCACTCCCCTTCGATGCTCCCCGACCTCTTCAACGCCACGGTTAAAGGCGAACGGGCCGTAGACAAGGTAGACATGGACTGGTACGAGAACGAGTACATACCGGCGGTCGGCAAGCGCGGCGCCGCGATCATCGAGGCGCGCGGCGCCTCCTCCGCCGCGTCGGCGGCCAACGCGGCGATAGACCACATGCGCGACTGGTCTTTGGGCGCCGACGGCCTCCGCTCGATGGCGGTCCGCTCTGGCGGCCAGTACGGCGTGGAGGAGGGCCTGATCTCCTCGTTCCCGGTCCGATGCTCGGGTGGCAGCTACGAGATCGTCGAAGGGCTCGAGATCGGCGACTTCGCCCAATCGAAGCTCGACATCACCGTGAACGAGCTGAAGGAAGAGCGCGACGCGGTAAAGGGACTGGGCCTGGTCTAAGGAGCTATCAGGTTTCAGCTTTCAGCGGTCAGCTTTTGGCGCGCCGCGAAGCGGCCGGGCTGTAGCAGTACCGCAGAGAGAAAGCCCCCGTCGATAAGTGACGGGGGCTCTTGGCTGAGCTGATACCTGACGGCCGAAGGCTACAACACCTTTATGCGGCGGCGCACCTTGGTGGCGGCCAGGCCCGCGGCTATCTCGTCGAAGGCGCGGGCCGGGGCGGTGCCTTCCTCGAAGAGGGCGTTGCCGGGTTCGCCGGTGGCGTCGGGGAGGATGGGGATGCGGCTCATCACCGTCGAGCCGAGCTCCTCGGCCACCTGGTTGCCGCCGTCGCCGCCGAAGATCTTCATCTCTTCGCCGCAGCACGGGCAGACCGCGTGGCCCATGTTCTCGACCACACCGGCGACCTTGAGGTGCGCCTGGACGGCCATCTTGCCCGCCTTCACGGCGACCCTGGCGGCGTCGGCCTGGGGGGTCGTCACGACGAGGGCCTCGGCCTTGGGGATCATCTGGGCGACGGTGAGGGCGACGTCGCCGGTGCCGGGTGGCATGTCCACGATGATGAAGTCCGGCTCGTCCCAGTAGACGTCGCGCATGAGCTGGGTTAGGGCCTTGTTGACGATCGGGGCGCGCCAGATGATGGCCTGGCCCTCGTTCACGAAGTTGCCCATCGAGATGAACTTCAGGCCGGTCTGGGACTCTATCGGGAAGATCACGCCGCCCACCACGTTGGGCTTCTCTGTCGAGCCGAGCATGACGGGGATCGAGGAGCCGTGGACGTCGGCGTCCAGGATCTCCACGGACTTGCCAGCCCGGTCGAGCGCGGCCGCCAGGTTGACGGCGACGGTGCTCTTGCCGACGCCGCCCTTGCCGGAGACGACGGCGATGATGCGCGTCTTGGACTCGTCGCGGAACGCCGGGGCCAGCTCGGACGGGCCGCCGTGCAGGCTAGTCATAAGGTTCTGGCGGTCGTCGTCGGTCATCACGCCGAAGTCCACCTCGACGCTCTCCACACCCTCGATCATCATGACCCGGTCGCGCACGTCGGTCGTGATGCGGTGCTTCATCGGGCACCCGGCCGTGGTCAGCGCGACGCCGACGGTCACGCCCGAGCCCTGGATGTCGACGTTCCGGATCATGTTCAGGGAGACGAGGTCGCGCCCGATCTCGGGGTCCCGCACGTCCCGCAACGCCTCGCGTATGCCGGCCTCGGAGAAGCCGTCGGCAGGCTCCTCGGGCTGGGGCGTCCGGTCCACCAGCTGGTCGGCCGTCTCGGCCGAGACGTCGAGCTTTTCGGTCTGGGGAGGGCCGTCGGGCGGCCCGCCGCCGCCGGCGCGTCTACGGAACCAGTCAACCACGTATACCAACCTCCTCCGGCGCACCCAACCGGCACGTACGAAAATGCAGGGAGGGACGAGAGCGCCCCTTGTTCGGCGCCAATATTACCATACGGCCCTCCGAGTCCGACCCCGGCCGACGGTCCAAGAAACGGGACCGGGGCGCACGCCCCGGTCCCCATTTCTCATGCTGCTGGAGCGCGAACTCTACCGGCGAACCGTGAACCTCCAGCTCTTGACGCTCCTGTTGCCCGCCGCATCGGTGGCGACGACCTTAACGGTGTGCTTGGAGTAGGAGAGCCGTGGAGCGGTGTACCCCAAGCGGTCCGTATCCTTGTTGTAGGTGAACTTGGTCCGCTTCTTGCCGTCCAGGTAAAGTCTTATATTGCTCTTTCGAAGCTCGGGCCCCTCATCGCTTACCGTCGCCTTGATCCTCGGCGTACGGTCGCGGGTCTTCGACCCGGGGACCGGACGCACAGCGGTGATCGAGGGCCCGGCCGCGTCGCGCGCCTCCTGCGTGTTGAGCGAGGCATCGGCGTTTGCACGGCCGCCGGTCGCCACCTTGTTCTCCAGGCCGGCTTTCTTTTCGGCGAACTGCAGGATCCTGTCCTTGATCCCGGCGTCGTCCAGGCTCGGGTTCTCGCTCTTGATCAGGGCCGCCACGCCGGCGACGTGCGGGGCCGCCATCGAGGTGCCGCTGTAACGGCCGTAGCTGTTGCCGGGCAGCGTGCTCAGGATGCCCACGCCCGGCGCCGCGAGGTCGACCGTTGTGGACCCGAAGTTGGAGAAAGATGCCAGCCTGTCCGTGTCGTCCGTGGCGGCCACGGCGACGATGTTGGGGTTGTCGAAGCTGGACGGGTAATCCGGCGTGACGTTGTTGTTGTCCCCTACCCCGTCCGTGCCGCCGTTGCCGGCCGCGGCCACGAAGATGTGGTCTCTGGCGTCGGCCTTCGCAATTGCGTCCTGGAGGGCCTGAGACTTCCCGCCCCCGCCCCACGAGTTGTTGGAGATGGGCATACCCTCCAAGACCGCGTAGTTTATGGCCTCGATGGCGTCGGAGGTGTAACCAAACTCGGCACCGATAAACTTGAGCGCCGCTATCTGGGCGTCCCAACTAACGCCCGTGATCCCGTTGCCATCGTTGCCGGTGGCGGCTATGGTCCCAGCGACATGCGTCCCGTGCTCGTCGCCGCTGCCGGTAATGGGGTCGGGGTCGTATACGGTGGGGTCATCGTTGGCGAAATCGTAGCCGTTGACGTCGTCGACGTAGCCGTTCTTGTCGTCGTCTTTGCGGTTGCCCGCGATCTCACCCGGGTTGGTCCAGATGTTGCCCGCGAGATCCGGGTGGTCGATGTCCACGCCTTCGTCGATCACGGCTACCACGGTGCCCGCGCTGCCGGTGGTGGTGTTCCAGGCCTCGGGGGCGTCTATGTCGGCGTCGGCCGCGCCGCCGGTCTGGCCGGTGTTGTTGAGGCCCCACAAGTTCTTGTACCCGGGGTCGTTCGGGACGGCGGCCGGTTCCAACTTGAAGTTCGGCTCGGCGTAGGCGACGTCGGGCGAGGCCTCGTATTCCCGCACGGCCTCGGCGACGGTCAGGTCCCGCGGTAGGTCGACCACGCTGACGGCACTGCGGGGCAGGTCCGCCTCGATTGCCGCCCCGTTGTCCCGGTTTAGCTCGCGCAGGTCGGCCTGCGACGCGGTCTCCTCCAGCACGACGATGATCTCGCCGGGCGCGAAGGTTCGCCCTGAGCCCTCCTCGTAGGTCGGCTCTTCCCCCCTGGCGGGCTGGGTCATAGCCTCCTGGGTCGTCCCCTGCAAGCCCAATAACAAGACGAGCGTCGCCGTAAAGACGCCGGCCATCAGGCTCACCCTATAGGATATCGACACTTGGCCCCTCCTTCGGCGGCCCGGCTGCCTCTCGTGCGAAGGCCCGTAGCTTTGCGTCCCCGCCTCACGACGGGTTTGCCATTCTCGTAGTTAGGAAGAGCGTACCAGGCGGGTACCCGGGCAAACGTGATGGGCTACACGTCGCACGGCTTCGGCCTTCTACGGCCTATACTGCCCGAAAACTGCCCGCAGCGCATCCGAGACCTCGCCCACCGTGGCAAGCTCGCCGAGGGCCTCCTTCATCGGGTAGAGGAGGTTCTCCGATCCCTCCGCGGCCCGCGTCATCCGGTCCAGCGCCCGCCCGACGGCGTCGTTGTCCCTGCTCTCCTTCAGGCCGGCGAGGCGGGCCGTCTGGGTCTCGCGTATAGACTCGTCGACCGTGTGGAGATCCATGTCGGGGTCGCCGGCTTCGCCCGACTCGTGGCGGTTGACGCCCACAATTATGCGCTCCTCCCTCTCGACCGCGCGCTGGTGGTTGTAGGCGGCGTCCTCGATCTCGGCCTGCATCAACCGCGCTTCGATGGCGCTCACCGAGCCGCCCACATCGTCGATGCGCCTTACGTACTCCCACGCCTCCTCCTCGACGGCGTCGGTCAGCGCCTCGACGAAGTACGAGCCGGCCAGCGGGTCGGCGGTGTCGGTGAGGCCGCCCTCGTGCGCCAGGATCTGCTGGGTCCTGAGCGCGATCCGGGCGCTCCGCTCGGTCGGCAACGCCAGCGCCTCGTCGAAGGCGTTGGTGTGCAAGCTCTGGGTCCCCCCGAGGACGGCGGACATGGCTTGCACGGTGGTCCTGACGATGTTGTTCTCGGCCTGCTGGGCCGTGAGCGAGGACCCGGCCGTCTGGGTGTGGAAGCGCAGCTTCAGGCTCCGCTCGTCCGCGGCACCGAAGCGCTCCTTCATGATGTGGGCCCACATCCTCCTCGCGGCCCGGTACTTGGCGACCTCTTGGAAGAGGTCGTTGTGGGCGTTGAAGAAGAACGAGAGCCTGGGGGCGAACTCGTCCACCTCCAGGCCCGCTTCCGTGGCGGCCTCGACGTAGGCGATGGCGTTGGAGAGGGTGAAGGCGAGCTCCTGGACGGCGGTGCTCCCCGCCTCGCGGATGTGGTAGCCGCTTATGGAAATCGTGTTCCAGCGCGGCAGCTCCTTGGCGCAGTAGGCGAAGAGGTCGGTGGTGATCCTCATCGAGGGCGCGGGCGGGTAGATGTACGTCCCGCGCGCCAGGTACTCCTTGAGGATGTCGTTCTGGGTCGTCCCCGTGACTTCCGCGGCCCCAGCACCCTGCTCCTCGGCCACGAGGGAGTAGAGGAGGAGCAACGTCGAGGCCGTCGCGTTGATGGTCATGGAGGTCGAGACGTCCTTGAGCGGGATGCCATCGAAGAGTTCGCGCATGTCGAGCAGCGAGTCTATGGCGACGCCGACCTTTCCGACCTCGCCTAGACTAAGCTGGTGGTCGGAGTCGCGGCCCATCTGGGTCGGCAGGTCGAAGGCGACGGAGAGGCCGGTCTGGCCGTTCTCCGTGAGGTACTTGAAGCGCCGGTTGGTCTCCCCTGCGGTCCCGAAGCCGGCGTACTGGCGCATGGTCCAGGGCCTGCCGCGGTACATCGAGGGGTAAGGCCCGCGGGTGTACGGGTACCGCCCCGGATCCCCGAGCTTCTCCGAGTAATCGAACCCTTCGAGGTCGGGTGGCCCGTAGAGGGGCTTTACCTCTATGCCGGACTCCGTGCGCCGCTCGTCCCGGCGCTCGCCCTGGCGCTTCTCCAAGTCCATCGCGCGTCCCTCCCGTCAGCCTCGCGTCCCGCGCAATTCTACAAGCTCGGTGAGGACCCCGAAGACGCCCTTCGGATGCACGAACGCCATCCGGGTGCCGCCCGCGCCGACCCTGGGCGACTCGTCGATGAGCTCGACCCCGTTGGCCTTCAGGCTGGCCAGCGCCCCCTCCAGGTCTTCCACCTGGAACGCGACGTGGTGGAAGCCCTCGCCGTGCTTTTCGAGAAACTTGCCCACCGGCGAGTCCGGGCGCGTGGGTTCGACGAGCTCGATCCGGGACTCGCCCACCCGGAACATGACCGCCACGATGCCCTGCTCCTCGACGACCTCCGGCTCGGACGGATCGGCGCCGAAGTTCTCCTCGTAGAAGCGGGCGGCCGACCCGATGTCGCGAACGGCGTAACCCAGGTGGTAGATCCGGTCAAGCAACGCTCTCCTTCCGGTAGTGTCGGGAGGGATTGTAGATCACGAAGACGAACGGCCGCCGTGGGCTAGAATCGGACGGAGCGAGAGCCGGGAGGCAGCGATGGCGAGTGGTATTATGGGTAAAATTCAGGAGCTCTCCGAGGAGCGGGAGAGGATCCTCTCCCGCGAGGGCACGCACCACACCGGGGCCGGGGACCGCGGCCGGATAGGCCAGATAGACCACGACCTTCAGGTTCTCTGGGATCTCCGGCGGCGCGAGCTGGCCGGCGAGAACGTCGACCTCAGGGAGGACTACTACGACCGGTACACCGTCGACCCCGGCGACGACGCACCGGGCCGCTAGTTTTCAGCACCTCGGCATGGCGGCGCGCCTCGGGCCTGCTGCCCTTGCCCTCAGCCTCGCAGCCGAAAAGCTGACCAGCTGGCGGGCTAGAACCCCAGCCTGGTGTTGATGTCGGACCACTCCGCGGTGGAGGAGGCGCGGTCCAGGATCTTCTGCAGCTCCAACACGTCGTCCTCGTGAAACGCCGCCCGTCCGGCGTCGGGCACGAACTTCATCACCCGACCGTCGGCGTAGCGGACCACCACCCTCGACACGCCTACGCCCGTCTCCTGCTTGCCGGTGTGCCGCCTCTCTCGCTGTATGCCGTGCATGGTGTCCTCCCTAACTGACGGTCTGGCGGGCGTCGTGGGCCACCGTGTCCAGGTACGTGGACATCATGTGCAGCTCGTAGGAGCCGAAAACGTCGCGGATCCTGGGCCTGAACACGTCCGAGTCGCCGTTGTCGAACTCGATGACGATCTCCTTCACGCCGCTCGGGTCCATACCCGCGTCCGAGATGTCGAGCGGGCTCCCCCGCCACTCCTTGTTCGCGTCTTCCCTGCCCGGCTCCTGCACGCGGGGCTCCTTTCCCGTTGCTTTCCCGTTAGATCGCGCTGCCAGCGGCATGTTACCAGAGCGCCCGGGCTAGAAGGGCCACAGGGACGCCGCGGCGACCAGCAGCGGCGCGAAGAGCAGCGCGGGGAGCATGTTCCCGACCCGAACCTGCTTGAGATCCAGCAGCCCGAGGCCGAGGCCCACTATCAGGACGCCCCCCGTCGCGGTGGCCGCCGAGATCATGGCCCCCGTCACGAACGGCTCCAGAAACCCCGCCCCGAGCGTGATCGACCCCTGCACCACCAGCACCGTCCCCGCGGACAGCAGCACGCCCCACCCGAGCACGGAGGCGAACGTAAGCGCCGCTATAAAGTCCAGGCCGCTCTTGAGGGCGAGCAGGCTGTAGTCGCCCCGGAGGCCGTCTTCGAGGGAGCCGATCACGGTAAGCGGACCCACGCAGAACAGCAGACTCGTCGTCACGAACGCCCGGCTGACCGGACTCTCCCCCTTCGAGAACCTCTTCTCCAGGTAGTCCCCGAACCGCTCGAGCCCTCTCTCGATGCCCAGGATCTCCCCCGCCACGAGCCCCGCGATTACGCTGACGAGCGGCACCAGAGGGTTGTCGTACTCGAGAAAGTTCGCGACGCCCACGAGCAACGTGACGATGCCGATGGCCTGCATGGCCGTCACGCGCATCCCTTCCGGCAGCCTCGCGCCGGCGAGGGTTCCTATCCCCCCTCCTGCCAGCACGGCGGCGACGTTTATCGCGGTCCCGAGGCCCAAGATGGGCCAAGTATAAGGTCAGCGTCGCGCCAACGCGTGTCGGCGCCTCCGGCCCAAGCAGCAACCAGGCCTCCGGTCGGCCCCGCTGGCAGCGTGCGTCGCGGACGGGCGTACGCCGCCGAGTACTTGCCGCGGAAGTACATCGGCTCTTTGGAGGGGAGGACCGGATGAACCCGGAAGGCCCTGGGCCATGTCGGCGAAAAAGGGGAGATACGGCGGTCCCGGGGCCCGCGGGGGGCGGCGGCGCGGGCGGAGCAACGCGGGGGAGCCTCTGTATAATTCCCATCGTCGTAAACGGCTGGGTGGGAGTCTGGATCTTGGATCTCTACGAGTATCAGGGTAAAGAGCTGTTGAGGACCTACGGCCTGGAGACGCTTCCTGGCATCGTCGCCGGCACGCCGGAGGAGGCGGGCCGGGCGGCCGATACGCTCGGGGGGACAGTCGCGGTGAAGGCGCAGGTCCTCATCGGCGGGCGCGGCAAGGCCGGGGGCATCGCCGTAGTCCACAACCCGCGCGAGGCGCGGGAGGCCGCGGAGCGTATCCTTGGGATGGACATCCGGGGTCACACCGTCAGGCGGGTGTACGTCGAGGGCGGGGCGGAGATAGAGCGCGAGTTCTATCTGTCTATCACCGTCGATCGGGCGGCGAAGAGGCCCCTGATCCTGTTCTCGACCGAGGGCGGCGTGGACATCGAGGAGGTCGCGGAGACCAAGCCCGAGGCCATCGTGCGGACGCACGTTGACCCGCTGCTCGGGCTGTTGCCCTACCAGGTGCGCGAGATCACCTTCGCCGCGGGCCTCGAAGGCGACGCCGCCAAGGGCGTCGGGCGGACGCTGACGCACCTGTACGAGGCGTTCAAGGGGCTGGACGCCAGCCTGGTCGAGATCAACCCGCTCGTGCTGACGAAGGACGGCAGGGTGCTGACGCTCGACTCGAAGGTTACGGTGGACAACTCCAGCCTGTACCGGCACCAGGACATAGCGGACCTCCACGACGTGGAGGCGGCCGACCCGCAGGAGCAGCGGGCGCAGGAGGTCGGCCTCCAGTACGTGAAGCTCGACGGGAACGTCGGGATCCTGGGCAACGGCGCAGGGCTCGTGATGAGCACGCTCGATGTGGTGGCCCAGGCCGGCGGGGAGCCGGCCAACTTCTGCGACGTCGGGGGCGGGGCGGACGCCGAGAAGATCGCCGAGGCCTTGGACATCGTCACCTCCAACGAGCAGGTCGAGAGCGTCCTGTTCAACATCTTCGGCGGCATAACCCGCGGCGACGAGGTGGCCCGGGGGCTCCTCTCGGCCATCGAGCGGACCGGGATCGGGCTCCCGATAGTGGTCCGCCTCGACGGGACGAACGCCGAAGAGGGGCGCCGCATCCTGGCGGAGAACACGCCCGAGAACGTACACACCGAGGAGACGATGCTCGACGCCGCCCGCCGCGCCGTCGAGCTCGCGCGCGGAACACGCGACAGCGACGGGGGGCGGTAGAGAATGGCGATACTGGTAGACGACGGCACGCGCCTCGTGGTCCAGGGCATCACGGGCAGGGAGGGCGCCTTCCACACGGGACGGATGCTCGAGAGCGGCACCAACGTGGTGGCCGGCGTTACGCCCGGCAAGGGCGGCCAGGACCACGACGGGGTGCCGGTCTTCAATACGGTGCACCAGGCCGCGGAGGAGACGGGGGCCAACGCGAGCGTCATCTTCGTCCCCCCGCCGTTCGCCGCGGACGCCGTCTTCGAGTCTCTGGATTCCGGCATGAAGACCATCTGCTGCATCACGGAGGGCATCCCCGTCCACGACATGATGCGGGTGGCCGACTTTATAGGGACCAAGGACGCTACGCTCATCGGGCCGAACTGCCCAGGGGTGCTCTCGCCGGGCAAGTCGAACGTCTCGATCATGCCGCGCGACATCTTCGCGCCGGGGCGGGTAGGGGTCGTCAGCCGCAGCGGGACCCTCACGTACCAGATCGTCAACGAGCTCACCCAGAGGGGCATCGGCCAGAGCACGGCCGTCGGCATCGGGGGCGACCCGATCATCGGCACGAACTTTATCGAGATCCTCGGCAAGTTCGAGGAGGACCCCGAGACCGATTGCGTGGTGATGATCGGGGAGATCGGGGGCAACGCCGAGCAGCTCGCCGCCCAGTACGTGCAGAGCGCGATGCAGACCCCCGTAGTGGCCTACATCGCGGGCTTCACGGCCCCCGAAGGGAAGACGATGGGCCACGCGGGGGCCATCGTCTCGGGCGGCGAGAGCACGGCCGAGGCTAAGAGCGAGGCCCTGCGCGGCGCCGGCATCCGGGCGGCGACGAACCCGTCTGAGGTGGCGGAGCTGGTGGCCGAGGCCCTCGGCGGGTAGGGGTTAGGGATGAGGTTCGGGGGCTCTGGATGGAAGCCCGGCAGCCGCCGGAACAGGCGGCAGGGCCGCGCCCCGCAGAGGTCCACGGAGAAGGGCGCGGACCGGGCTTTCGTCCTCCTCCTCGTCGTCTTCGCCGTCGTCGCCCTGGGCCTCGTGCTGGTGCTGGGGTTCCTTACCACGTGAAGCGAGATACGGGCTGGAGGTCAGGGGGGTCGAGAGCGGCGGTCACAAGGTGCTCCGGGCCGTCAGCTCCGTGGTCCCGAACGCCATCGCCGCGCTGCTGCTGCACCTGAGGGACACCACCGGCAAGACCCCGCACTGCTATTTCGGCTGGACGGAAGGGAACCCCATCGTGTACCTGATACGCTTCCTCCTCTTCGGCGAGGGCGACACCGCCCCCGTGACCCACGAGGTCTTGAGGGAGGCAGAACCGGAGGCCTCGCGGCGGCCCCTGATCCACGTCGGCGGCAGATGAGCCACCAGTTCCTGGTCGTCGGCCTCGGCCGCCTCGGCATCGCCATGGTGAACACCCTCGACTCTTTGGGCCACGAGGTGCTCGCGGTGGACGCGAAAGAGGACCTCATCCAGAACCTGGCGGACGACCTGCCGAACGTCCACCTCGTCGCGGCCGACGCCACGGACGAGGCCGTCCTGCGGGGGCTCGACGTAGAGCACTTCGACGCGGCCGCCGTCGTCATAGGCGAGAACCACGTCGAGGCCGGCATCCTGGCGACCGCGAACCTCAAGGAGCTCGGCGTGCCCACGATCGTGGCGCGGGCCACCAGCAAACTCCACGCGAAGGTCCTCGAGAGGGTGGGCGCCGACCGGGTCATACAGCCCGAGCGGGAGATGGGAGAGCAGGTGGCGCGGGTCCTCGCCTCCCCCGCCGTGCTCGACTACGTGGACCTCGGCGAGGACGAGGCGCTCATCGAGGCCCGCGTCCCCGAGCAGTGGGCCGGCAGATCGCTCGCCGACCTGGCCCTCTCCCGCAACCTCGGCCTGACGGTCGTGGCCCACAAACCCCAGGGCGGCGCGGGAACGCTCCCGACCGGCGACACGGTCCTCCGGGGAGGGGACCTGATCGTGGTCGGCGGCACCAAGAAGGCCCTCGACGCCTCCCCCCTCTCCGGCCCACCCCCCGGCAAGCGAAGGTAGAGAGGTCGTGAGGTTTCGGGCCTGAGCTAAGACCCCCGGATGCTCTTGACCCGAGAACTCTAAACGGGGCGAGCCGATCACCACAAACTTCGTTGTAGCCCAAGCACCCAAAGCCAGGGGCTGATGTACGAGACCTGATGCCTAAACCGGCAGGTCTATGATGCGGCGCCCGAGGAGGCTCTCGACCAGCTCGACGGCGAGGGCGGCGGTGCCGTTGCGGACGTCGAGGATCGGGTTCACCTCCACGACGTCCAGGGACGTCACGACGCCGGCCTCGTTTATCAGCTCCATGACGAGGTGGGCCTCGCGGTAGGTCAGGCCGCCGCGGACCGGGGTTCCGACGCCGGGGGCTATCTCCGGGTCGAGCACGTCGAGGTCGAAGGAGAGGTGGACCCGGTCGACGTGGCCGAGGTCCTTCATCGCCTGGCGGACCACGCGCGCCACGCCGTAGGCGTCTATCTCCTTCATGGTGTAGGCGCGGGCGCCGGCCTCGCGCAGCAGGTTGCTCTCCTCGAGGTCCACGGACCTCAACCCGATCAGGACGACGTCCTCGGGCGCCACGCTCGCGCCGGGGCCGCCGATCTCGACGAGGCCCGGCGGCCCGTTGCCCGTGAGGGTGGCGAGCGGCATCCCGTGGACGTTCCCCGACGGCGAGGTCTCCGGGGTGTTGAAGTCCGCGTGGGCGTCGAGCCAGATCACGCCGGTCCTCCCCCCGACCGATCGCGCCACCCCGGAGACGGTCCCGATCGATATCGAATGATCCCCCCCGAGAAAGATCGGAAACAGCCCCTCCGAGACCACCTCCTCGGCCCTTCCCGCCACCTCCTCGCAGACGGTCCGCACGGCGTCGAGGTGCCGGACGCCCTCGTCGCTCTCGACGAGCTCGGGGATGGGCACGCGGGCGTTCCCGAGGTCCGTGACCGGATGCCCGAGCTCTTCTATCGCGGCCTCCATGCGCGCGTAGCGGATGGCGCTCGGCCCCATGTCCACCCCGCGGCGGCCCTGGCCGAGGTCCATGGGGACGCCGAAGATACCGACGGGCAGGCGTTCGTTCTCAGGCAAAGGCGACCCCCCCCGAACGCCTGGGATCGGCCGCGGCCTCGAAGCCTCCCTCGGTCGTCAGCCGCACGGCGTTGACGCCGCCGAAGTACATGTTGGCCTCCTCGTAGGGGAGCACCCGCCCGAAACGCGCCACGTCGGCGACCCTGGCCCCGTCCTCGTAGGCGAACAGGTCCCCCTCGGCGTGGAAGCGCGGCGCCACGACGGCGTCCTCGACGGTCATGCCGAAGTCGAGCACGTTGACGAGGGTCTGCAGGATGGCGGTCGGGATGCGCGAGGCGCCGGGGGAGCCGAGGGCGACTATCCCACCCTCCGCAGACGAGACCACGGTAGGGCTCATGCTGGAGACGAGCCGCTCGCCGGGATCGAGGGCGTGGAAGCCCCTGGGGTTGAGTTCCGGCTCTCCGAGGCTATTGTTGAGGGGTATCCCCGTGCCAGGCACCACGAGCCCTGAGCCGTACCCCATGCTGGCGGTAATCGAGACGGCTAGCCCGTCGGCGTCCACGCACGAGAGGTGGCTGGTCTGCGGGGAACCGAACCCCTCGAAGATGCGCCGACGCTGCGATTTTGCGTACTCCTCGCCGGTAAGGCGGGCGGCCACGCGGTCGTTGCGCGTGCCGTCGAGGTACTGCGTCTCCCTGTCCCCGAGCGCGAGCCTCATGGCGCCGGCCATGACGGTGACGTACTCATCGTCCGGCATCGCCGCCAAGTCGAAGGCCGAGACAACCTTGAGCATCTGGGCGAGCGTGGGGCCCCCGGCCGAGGGCGGGCCGTTCGTGTACATCTCCCCAGCCCCGTAGCGCACGCTCATCGGTTCCCTGATGACGGGCTGGTACTCGGCGAGGTCAGTCTCGGTAAGGATCCCTTCCATCCGGAGGACGTAAGAGGAGATCCTGCGCGCCAGATCCCCCTCGTAGAAGAGGTCGGCGCCCGCTTCGCAAACGGCCTCCAACGTGTCCGCAAGCTCGGGGAAGCGCATCTCCTCGCCCACCCGGTACACCCGGCCGTTCTTGTAGAAGTGGCGCCGGGTCTCATCGGTGAGCCTGAGCACCTCCTCGGCGACGGAGAACCACAGCCCGGAGGTCCTGCACAACCTAAACCCCTCCCGCGCGAGCCTGACGGCCGGCGCGAGCGCCTCCCGGAGCCCCAACTTCCCGTGCCGCGCCAGCAGCGCCTCCCAGCCGCGCAGGGAGCCCGGCACCGAGACCGCGGCCCCGCCCACGATGGATTCGACCCCTGCCCCGTACTTGAGCGTTACCCTTTGGGGGCTCCCGCCCGCCCCGAAGGCAGATCTCGGCAGGCCCTTGCCCGGCATCACGTCGTAGTAGTCCACGAGCTCAGCCGCGCCGTCCGCCTGGCGCACCAGGGCGAACCCGCCCCCTCCGATGGAGCTCATCAGGGGTTCGGTGACGCTTACGGCCGCTGCTGCGGCCACGGCGGCGTCGGCGGCGTTGCCCCCGGAGCGGAAGACTTCGGCGGCAGCATCGGCGGCGTAGGGCGTGCCGGCGGAGGCTGCGAAGGAGGTCTCTGGGCCCGGTGCGTTCATTATTGGCTATTATCCACGATCTCCCGTCTCGCGCCCGCAAGAACGCCCAATCCCGCATGAAAAAGGGGTTACGGCTGTCCACTGCGTCTACCCTATACCCCCGGATATGCTCCCTATTGCAGCACGTTGCAGCGGCGCGGATAGGTATCATGTTGTAGTATACTGTGGGAGTTACCACAGATACAGGGGTGTGGGATGCGCGAGCACTTGAAGGGAATGTTGGCGGACAGGATAGCGGCGCTGGTTGGCGACGATGAGGAGTTGAAGTTGATGGTCGCGGAGAGGTTATTGGAAGGCACGGAGAGACGCAGCAGCAGGATCGTGGAGAGCCACCCCCACGGAGACGGGTGGCTGCATCTGGAGACACGCATCAACCCCAAGACCGGCACGGAGCGGGGGCCATACTGGTATTTCCGTCACGTCAGCGGCGGGAAACAGCGGAGCGTGTACATCGGCAAGTGCTCTTTGGAGG
>DASYWA010000005.1:0-11218 GCA_035936475.1 Rubrobacter sp.
CCGCAGGCGCGAGGATGGCACACCGCCCGTCCCCGAGAGCCAGACGCCCTGGCAGGAGCTGTACCGCGACCACGTGGGCCAGCTCGACGGCGGCGGCGTCATGGAGATGGCCCTCAAGTACCGCGGCGTGGCCTCCGAGACGCCGCGCCACAACCACTGATGTCCGGGATAGTGGACGCGCGCGGGTACCTCTCGTCGCAGCCGGCGGAGCGGCCCGTCCCCGGTGCCCTGGAGGAGATCCGTCGCCGCGTGGAGGCCGCGCGGCGTAAGGTAACGGTCCTCGACGACGACCCGACCGGCACCCAGACGGTCCACGGCGTCCCCGTCCTGACGACCTGGTCGATCGGAGACCTCCGCTGGGCCCTCGAACAACCCTCGCCCACGTTCTACATCCTCACCAACTCCCGTAGCCTCCCCGAGGAGGAAGCTGCCGCGATGAACCGCGAGGTGGCCTCCAACCTCGTCGCAGCAGTGGGGCAGACTGGGACGGACTTCGTGGTAACGAGCCGCGGCGACTCGACCCTGCGCGGCCACTTCCCGGCGGAGACGGACGCGCTCGCGAACGCGCTCGCGGAGGGGCCCGGCGGGGGTATCGACGGCGTGATCCTCTGTCCTTGCTACCTAGAGGCCGGACGCCTGACCGCGGACGACACCCACTGGGTGCGCCAGGGGGAGCAACTGGTCCCCGCCGGGGAGACGGAGTTCGCCCGCGACGCCAGCTTCGGGTACTCCGCGTCCGACCTGCGCGCCTGGGTCGAGGAGAAGACGGCGGGCCGCGTCAAGGCCTCCGACGTGGTGAGCGTCGGCCTCGCCGATATTCGGGAGGGCGGCCCCGCCCGCGTCTCCGAGGTCCTGCGCGGCGTGAGTGGCGGCCGTCCCGTCGTCGTGAACGCGGCCTCCTACGCCGACCTCGAGGTCTTCGTCCTTGGCCTGCTCGACGCGGAGGAGGGGGGCAAGAGGTTCCTGTACCGCACGGGGCCCTCTTTCGTGCGGGCGCGCGGCGGCATCCCCGAGAAGGGGCCGTTGAGCCCGGAGGAACTCTACCGGAGGCGTCCGCGCCGGGGGCACGGGCTCGTGCTCGTCGGGTCGCACGTCGCGCTGACGACGAGGCAGCTGGAGGAGGCGTTGAGGCTGGACGGCGTGCGCGGCGTCGAGCTCTCGGTGCCGCGGCTGCTGGAAGACGCCCAGCGCGAGGGGGAGTTGGCACGGGTGGCGACGGAAGTGAACTCGGGACTCGCCGGATCCGAGGTGGTCGTGTACACGAGCAGGGAGGTCGTGGGCGGCGGTTCCGGGCGGACGGGGTTCGAGGTCGGACAAGCGGTCTCGGACGCGCTCGTCGAGGTGATGCGGCGGGTGGATAGGGAGGCGCCCCTGGCGTTCGTGGTTGCCAAGGGCGGCATCACCTCCAGCGACGTAGGGACGCGCGGGCTCGGCGTCCGGCGGGCGGAGGTGGCGGGCCAGATGCTGCCGGGGATAGTCTCGGTCTGGGTACTGCCGGAGGAGAGCGCGTTTCCCGGCCTGCCGTACGTCATCTTCGCTGGCAACGTCGGCGAGTCGGACTCGCTTGCGAAGGTTATCGAGATTCTGAGGGGAGACTAGATGCGGAACATCGCCTTCGTCGGCCTCGGCGCCATGGGCGCCCCTATGGCGAAGAGCCTCCTCTCCGCCGGGTTCGGCCTGCGCGTCTTCGACGTGCGCGAAGAGAACGTGCGCCCGCTGGTGGAGATGGGCGCCACGGGCGCGGGCTCGCCCCGCGAGGCCGCGGAGGGCGCCGAAGCCCTCGTCCTGATGGTGGTGAACGCGGAGCAGACGGGGGCCGCGCTCTTCGGCGAGGACGGCGCCGCCGACGCGCTCGCCCCGGGCGGTGCCGTCCTCGTCATGAGCACCGTGGGACCGGAGCCCATCCGGGAACTCGATGGGCGCCTCTCCGAACGGCGGCTGCGGCTCCTCGACGCGCCGGTGAGCGGGGGCGTGGCGCGGGCCGAGCGGGGCGACCTGCTCATCATGGCGGGGGGACCCGAGGACCTCTTCGGGGAGCTCCGGCCGGCCCTCGACGCCATGGGCTCGACGGTGGTCCATTCCGGGCCGTCGGCGGGGGACGGCCAGTCCGTGAAGCTCGTCAACCAGCTCCTGTGCGGCGTCCATATCGCCGCGGCGGGGGAGGCCCTCGCCTACGCCGAGGCCTTAGGCCTCGACCCGGGGTCCGTGTACGAGACGATCCGGCACGGCGCGGCCGGTTCGTTCATGCTCGAAGACAGGGGCCGCAGGATGCTCGACCGCGCGTTCTTGCCGCCGAAGAGCGCACTCGACATCTTCGTCAAGGACATGGGCCTCGTCCGCCAGGCGGCGGCCGAACGCGGCTTCGGCACGCCGCTCTCCGACGCGGCGCACCAGCTCTACGAGGCTGGCTCTTCCATGGGTTTCGGTAGGGAGGACGACTCGGGCATCGTGCGCGTCTTCGAGGAGGGCATGGGGCCCCCGCAGGAGGCGTAGGGCTTCAGGTTAAGGGCGTAAAAGCTCTTCTCGTTCTTGCAGAAGGTTCTAGATCGTTTGTGGCCCCGGGGTGGAGCGCCTGCCGGGCAAGGCGTAGACGAGGGCGCCGTCCCGGCTCTGGACGACGAGGTGCCCGCGGTCGGCGAAGCGGGTCAGGTTCTCCTCGGCCTCGTCCACCGTGAGTGAGGTCTCCAGCGCGGCCTCCACGGGCGTGATGCCGTCGCCCGCGGACTGGATAGCCATGAGGAGTTGCTTCTCCGAGCCCACTTTCGGCGTCGCCGTTTCGGCCTCGCGTCCCGAGAGACGCCAGCCCACGTAGAGGAGCAGACCGAGCAGTGAGACCACGGCCAGAAGCAGGAAGTGGGCCGGGCTAAGGTCCCCGAGGGTGCCCGTGAGGAGAGCCGAGAGCACGAACGAGGCAAGAGACCCCGATGCGAAACCGCTTATCAGAAGGAAGAGCGGGTCGCGTGCGGCGCTTCGCCGCGAGGCCCCGGGCTTCCTGCCGGCGCGGTCATCTCGTCGCCGTCGGAGATCCACGTGGCCCACCGCGCTTCCTCCTCCGTCGCCATCCCGGCAGGCAAACCCCATGCTGCCGGATCATCCATACTACAGGGGGTAGATTACAGGGAGGTAACAACGTATGGAGTTTTCCCATGAGGTCGCCTGGGTGACGGGCAGCAGCACCGGCATAGGCCGCGCCGCCGCCGAGGCGCTCGCCCGTGACGGACGCCGGGTGGCCGTCCACTACAACGCGAGCGAGGACGAGGCAAGAAAAGTCGCCGAGGGCATCTCGTCCTCCGGCGGCGAGGCGATGCTCGTCGGGGGGGACGTCTCTGACTCCGCCGAGGTCGACCGGATGGTCGGGGAGATAGAAGATCGTTACGGCAGGCTCGATGTTCTCGTCAACAACGCGGGCTCCCTGGTAGAACGCCGCGGCCTCGCCGAGATGACCGAGGACCTCTGGGACCGCGTCATGGACATCAACCTCAAGAGCGTCTTTCTCTGCTCCCGGGCCGTCCTCCCGATGATGAAGCGCCGGGGCGCCGGGCGCATCGTCAACGTGACCTCCGTCGCCGCCCGCAACGGGGGAGGGCCGGGGTCCGTCGCCTACGCCACCGCCAAGGGCGGCGTGAGCACCCTCACCCGGGCGATGGCCAAAGAGCTTGTCTCGGAGAACATACTCGTAAACGGCGTGGCCCCCGGCATCATAACCACCCCATTCCACGACCGCTTCACGCCCCCCGACGTGCGCAAGAACTTCAAAAACGCCATCCCCATAGGCCGCGAAGGGACGCCCGAGGAGACAGCCTCGGTGGTCGCTTTCCTCGCATCCCCCGCCGCGAACTACCTGGTTGGGGAGATCATCGAGGTAAACGGCGGCCAGCTGATGGACTGAGGGGATGGCGGGAACCGATCGCGCGTAGGGTTTGTATGAGCAGTACACGAGCCCAATAGGAGAGCTAGATGAACGTGGTGTCGACGCGGATGCGGGCGGGTTCCCTTCTCCTGGCCCTGTTGTTGGGCTTCTCGTTCGTCGCCGTCGTCGCGAGACCGGCGCACGCCTGCTCGTGTGCCGGAGGCTCGGACGCCTCGGTGGCTTACGACGGTGCGGACGCGGTCTTCGCGGGCGAGATGGTCCGGGGTGGGTTGGAAGATCCGGACCCCGCGGACGGAACCATGATGGGGGGCGTAGAGTTTCGCGTGATCGATGCCTGGAAAGGCGTCTCCGAGGAATCCGTGGTCCTCTACGGTCAGGAGATGGTCTACTACGGTGAGATCGAAGAGGGCGAGATGGTCGTGGGCAGCAGCTGCGCGTACATCTTCGAGAAGGGCGGGCGGTATCTTGTCTACGCCGACCGCTACAAAGACGGCTTCCGGACGGGAACCTGCGACGGGACGACGAAGCTGGAGGATGCCGGGAAAGACCTCCGGGCTCTCGGCCCGCCGGGGGGCGTTTTGCCGGAAACCGGAGGCGTCTCCCCCGAAGGTGCCAGACAGGGGACGGCCCCGATGCTCGTCGCCGCGGCGGCCGCCCTCGCCTCGCTGGTGGCGGGGGCCGTCTTTGCGCGCCGGATCGCGCGGCGTCCCAGGCGTTAGGCCAAACGGTCCAGCCTCTCCCACAGCTCTTCCGGGATCGGGTGAACGGCGAGATCCAGGGTCTGACCTACCCGGTCCGGGCGGGTGAAGCCGACGATGGTGGAGGCGATGCGGGGGTCGCGCATCGAGAACTGGAGGGCCGCGGCCGCAAGCGGGACCCCGAACTGCCGGCAGGCCTCTTGCATCACCTTCGCCCTCTCGACCATCTCCCCCGGGGCCTCCCCGTAGGCGTAGCGGGGGTAGGCGTCCGGGCCCTTGGCGAGGATGCCGCTCCCGTAGGGGGCCGCGTTCAGGAGCGCTACGCCCCGCTCGGCGGCTACGTCTAGCAGCGGCCCGGCGCTCCGGTCCAGGAGGGTGTAGCGGTTGTGGGTGATGACCGCCTCGAAGAGGCCGGTCTCGACGAAACGGATCTCCATGTCTATCGGACCGCCCGCGACCCCGAGGTGCTCTATGACGCCTTCGTCCCGGAGGTCTTGCAGGACTTCCACGGGGCCGCCGGGGGCCATCATGTGCCCGAAGCTCCCGTGCTCGGGGTCGTGGAGGTAGCAGAGCTGGAGACGATCCAACCCGAGAAGCTTCAGGCTTCGCTCGACCGAGCGGCGCATCTGCTCCCCGGAGAAGTCGCCGGTCTGGAGATCCCGGTCGGCCTTGGTGGCGAGCACGACGCCCCCCGGCAACCCGCCCCGCCTCCTCAGCACCTCGCCGATGCGGCGCTCGCTCTCGCCGTCGCCGTAGGAGGCGGCGGTGTCGAGAAAGTTGATGGGGCTCTCGAGGACCGCCTCCAGGGTCAGGATCGCCCGTTCCTCGTCCACCCCGTACCCGAAAGTCTCGGGCATGTCCCCTAGAGGCGCGCACCCGACGCATACGGGGGAGACGGAGAGGCCCGTGCCTCCCAGGGGCCTCCTGGATGCGGGGTCCGTGGCGTTTTCCATCTCTCCGCTCCTTCGTGTTGGGATCCCTTACCGTGCAGCGTTCGTGGGGGTGGCCCCTCTACCGGTGGTTTGGGCCTCAGCCGAGCGCAGCTCGGACGTGGTCCGCGACGGCCTCGCCCAGCTTGCGGTGCTCGCCGGCTTCGAGGTGAATGCCGTCGAGGTCGCTCGAGACGATAACCTCACCGGCGTCCAGGAACCCGCAGCCGCTCTGCTCCGCGAAGCGCCGGTAGTGGCCGGGAAACCTCTTGCTCTTCTCCTCCGCGCCCTCGAACATCTCGGCCATGTCGGTAAGCTTTCCGACGGCGGGGGGTGAGATCAGGACGACCACCGGCGCCCCGCCCTCGGGCCCGCACCCGCTCCTCAGCGCCATCTCTGCCAGCGAGGCCGCCCCCTGCGCTATGTCGGAGGCCGAGGCCGCGAAGCGCGCCTTCAGATCGTTGGTGCCGAGCATGATCGTCATCAGGTCGATGGGTTTGTGGGACTCCAGGCAGGCCCTCAAGTACGTCCTGCCGTTCTTGTGGTTCCCCTCGATGGGGTCGTCCCTGACCGTCGTCCTCCCGCCAAGCCCCTCCTCGATCACCCAGTACCCCTCCCCGAGCGACCGGCGCAACACCCCGGGCCAGCGCACGTCGGGCGCGAAGCGTTCGCCCGTCTCGGGGTCCGAGCCCCAGGTGTTGGAGTCCCCGTAGCAAAGCACAGTCTTTATGATCCGCTCCTCCCGTCGCCCGCCGTCCGGCGCCAATGTTGGCGAATAGAACGGGCCGGGTCAAACCGCGACGGGCTCCCCCGCCGGTCGCGGGTGGATCGTCCGCGCGGGACCGTGCGACGCCAACCCCGAAGACGCGCGGGCCCACCGGAAGCATGGGCGGGTAAGAGCCCCTACCCTTCCGGCGGTCCGGGGTGCGGCGTTAGACGGGGGCGCCGGCCTCGTCGAGGCGCATCTCCTGTGGGCCTTCGACGACGCGCAGGTCTTCGTCCTTCTCCACCTCATCCAGGAGCGCTTCGGAGACCCAGAGTTGGCGCAGGTCCAGGGTGTTCTTTATGCGCGCGAGGCGTACCCTTTTCGGGTCGATGCCGGCGCACATGGTGATGGCGGCGGCTATGGCCATGCGGTCGTCCGGCATGACCATCGGTGTCTTGGCGGCCGCCGGGGTGGTCGAGGTCAGGGCGTTCATGTAGGTGGAGGAGCGATCGACGTTGCCCGCGAGGCGCTCCGTGACCACGTCGGCGGCCCCGAGGCCCGTGGCGTTGCCGCCGGTCTGGTGCGTGAGGCCGAGAAAGACCATGCGCTCGACGTGCGGGACGTCGTCGCCGCCGTAGGGGGTAGCGAAGCGGCCCGTTACGTTGGGGTCGGCGCCGTCGCCGGAGATGTTCTTGCCGATCTCGTCCACCACCAGCACGTCGAGCTCGCCGAACGGGAGGCGCAGGAGGTTCCGCTTGGCCTCTTCGAGCAGGGGCGCCTCGGCCTCCTCGAAGCGCCCGGCGGGGATGGCGGCCACCCTGCACGGCTCCTCGTCGGCGTTCTCGACGACGGCGAGGCCGAAGGCGAAGCGGCCGGTCTCTACCATGACCCTGGCCGCCTGCGGGATGGTGCGGTGGATCTCGCCCCACCCCGCAAAGTGGATGGCGTGCGCGCCCTTCTGCTTGCCGAGGCCGATGGCGAGCATCTTCGTCGGCCCGCTCTCGACCGTGCCACGGAAGGCGGTGTGCGGCTTGACCCTGTTTACGACCACGATGGCGTCGGCCTCGTAAGCGTTCTTGTCCACGTGGACGGGGACGCCGTCGGGCGTCTCCCCGACGAGCACCGTCTCCATCGTCGCCCGGACGGGGCATCCCACGGTCTCCTCGCTCACCCCGAGATGCCGCAGGACCTCGGCCTGCCCCTCGGCACTCGAGGCCCCATGGCTGCCCATCGCCGGCACCACGAAAGGCTCGGCCCCGGCCTCCTTCAGCGCCTCGACCAGGGCCGCCGTCACCTCGTCGATGCGGGCCACCCCGCGGCTGCCGACCCCGACGGCCACGGAACCGGACGGGAGCTCCACCTCGCGAAGCGCCTCGCGCACGGCCCCCCGGATGTCCCCGAGCTCCGGCGGCGTGCCGGAGGTCTGCTCGACGAGCGCCACCCGCGGCAACTCGACCCCGCGCAGGATCTCCTCTATCTCCTCGTAGACCGGCCTCTTCGTCTGCACGTTCTCTTACCTCCGGTCCGCCGTCCCGTCTTTCGGGCGTCCCCTCCCGCCCGAGACCATTCTAAAGCAATCCCCCATCCGCAGGAGCGAGTAACCGACCGCCGAGAGCTCGTTGCTAACCGTCCTACGCGCGTTGCTATACTGGCGGGGGAGGCCTCATGGTGGAAAGGTGTGAGAATTGAGGATAGCGCTCTTCGTGCCGTGCTACGTGGACCAGATAAACCCGGAGGTGGCGGTGAGCGTGGTGCGCGTCCTGCGCCGGCTCGGCGTCGAGGTCGTCTACCCGGAGGGGCAGACCTGCTGCGGGCAGCCGGCCTTCAACTCCGGCTTTTTCGACGAGGCGCGCGCCGTCGGCCGGCACTTCATGGACGTCTTCGGGGGGGAGCGCTTCGACTACGTAGTCTGCCCCTCGGGGTCTTGCACCACCATGGTCGCCCACTACTACCCGTTTATCTTCGAGGACCTCCCCGACGAGCGCGAGCGTTCCGAAGCCCTCGGGGGCCGCGTCCGCGAGTTTTCGGACTTTCTCGTGAACGTGATGGGCGTGAGCGCGGGCGACCTCGGCACCCGCCTGGGCGCCCGCCACGGGGCGAAGGCCGTCTTCCACACGGGTTGCCACCAGCGGCGGGAGCTCGGGTTGCTCCGCGAGCCGCGCGAGTTGTTGGAGGGCGTGGAGGGCCTCGATCTCGTGGCCTGGGAGAAGGAGGAGCTCTGCTGCGGGTTCGGCGGGACCTTCTCGGTCAAGATGCCGGCCGTCTCGACAGCGATGGCAGACGAGAAGATAAGGGCGCTGGAGAGGAGCGGGGCGGACACCCTGATCTCCGGCGACTCGAGCTGCCTGATGCACCTCGAAGGGCGGCTGCGGCGCACCGGACACGACACCCGCGTCCTGCACCTGGCACAGGTGCTCGACCCGATGAACGGGGGCTAGAGATGGAGACCCACAAGCTGGCCCGCCAGCGCGAGACGGAGGACAGGCGGCAAGAGGGCATCGTCAGCAAGGTCGAGGGCTTTAACGAGCGGGGCGGCAAGGCCGCCCAGGACAAGGAGCTCCACGACTCGGTCGAGCTCTTCACCGGCAAGGCCGTCACGGCGCGCAACGCCGTCCTGAACGCCCTGCCCGAGGCCCCGGAGCTCCGCGAGAGGGCGTACCGCATAAAGCAGGAGACCATGGCGAACCTCGACCGCTACCTCGAAGAGATGGCGGACAACGTCGAGGGACGCGGCGGCAACGTCTTTTTCGCCGAGGACGGGGAGGCCGTCGTCCGCTACATCGGCGACCTGGCGCGGCGCAAGGGCGCGAAGGTCATAACCAAGTCAAAGAGCATGGCCACAGAAGAGATCGAGCTGAACCGGCGCCTCGAGGAGGACTACGCCGACCTCGGCCTCGAGATCGTCGAGACGGATCTCGGGGAGTGGATCGCCCAGCTCGCCGGCGACCACCCCTCGCACATCGTCGGCCCGATCCTGCACATGAACCGCAAACGCATAACCGAGGTCCTCTCGGAGACGGCCGGGGAGAAGCTGCCCCCCGACGTCGAGGCCCTGGGCTCCTTCGCCCGCAGGCGACTCAGGGAGAAGTTCCTCGCGGCGGACATCGGCGTGACGGGCGCCAACTTCGGGGTCGCCGAGACGGGCACGGTCGCCACGATCACCAACGAGGGGAACGCCCGGCTCGTCACCAGCGTCCCGCCGGTCCACGTCGTCGTCATGGGGATAGAGAAGATGATCCCGCGCTTCGAGGACCTGTCCGTCTTCACCCGCCTCCTCGCCCGCAGCGGGACGGGCCAGAAGCTCACGGTCTACACCAACTTCGTCACCGGGCCGCGCGACGAGGGCGAGCTGGACGGGGCCGAGGAATTTCACCTCATCCTCATGGACAACGGCCGCTCGAAGCTCCTGGGAACGGACTTCGAGGAGGCCCTCTACTGCATCCGTTGCGGCGCCTGCCTGAACGTCTGCCCGGTCTACCGCCAGACCGGCGGCCACGCCTACGGCTCGACCTACTCCGGTCCCATAGGGGCGGTCATCACCCCGCTCCTCAAGGGCACGAAAGAGGCCAAGGACCTGCCGCACGCCTCCAGCCTCTGCGGCGCGTGCTGGGAGGCGTGCCCGGTGGGGATACCGTTGCACGACCTCCTCTTGAAGCTCCGCAACCGCCAGGTACAGGAGGGCGTCAGGGGCAGGGGGGAGAGGCTGGCCTTCAAGGGGTTCGAGAACACCATGAAGAGCCCGGCGCTCTACAAGATCTCGGGCAAGATGGGCCGGGTCGCCCAGAAGCCCCTCAAAAAGGACGGCTCCGTGAGGCCGCTCCCCGGGCCTCTGAGCGCCTGGACGGACACCCGGGAACTGCCGCCGCTGGCCGAGAAATCCTTCCGCGACCTCTGGAAGGAGGGCATCTAGCCTTGGCCGGCCGCGCGGAGTTTCTCGACAACATCCGTCACCGCACCCGGACGGGCAAGTACAAGCCCACCCAGTCCCCGGACGTGGCCTGGACCCCGAAGGAGGAGCCGCGCGAGAGCCCCCCGATAGAGGACCCGCCCGCCCGTTTCCTCGAAGAGCTCGAGGCCCTCGGCGGCCACGGCCTGAGGGTCGCCACCCCCGAGGAGGCTCGCGAGTACGTGCTCGCGCTGGCCCGCGAGAGGGGGGCGAAGCGGCTCGTCCGGTGGGACGTGGAGGACCTCGAAGAGCTCGGGGTGGACGGACCGCTCGAGGATGCCGGGGTCGAGGTCGCGGTGTGGCGGGACCTCGATGACTTTCGCGAGGTCGCCGGGAAGGCCGACATCGGGCTCTCCACGGCGGCGTGGGCGATAGCCGAGACCGGCAGCCTGGTGATCGAGGGCGGGCCGGGGCGGGGCCGCACGGTGACGCTCCTGCCGCCGACCCACGTGGCGGTCGTCCCGGTGGAGAGGATGCTGCGCACGGTGCCCGAGGCCATAGGCAAGTACGCCGGTGACGGGGGCGGCGCGCTGCCGGCCAACGTGACGTTCCACACCGGCCCGAGCCGCTCGGGGGACATCGAGATGTCGATCTTCGTGGGGATGCACGGCCCCGGGGACGTGCACGTGGTCCTGGTGGGCTAGGCGACCGGGAGTTTCGTAACCTTCCCTATACCGTCCGCCAGGGCCGTTGACGACCCCTGTGGCGGAAAACAACTGCGGGCTAGACGGGTTGCCCTAGTCGAGCAACCCGAGCAGGAAGGCTATCGTCATAAGGACGATAAAGATCACGGTAAACGCCAGGAAGCGCAGCCAGCACCCTTTCATCCTGGCTGCGCTCCCTCGTTAGTGGATCTCGCCGACCGCTCCTATAAACCTATCCTCCGGCTCCGAAGATGTTGGTCGCGATCTGGTAGTACACCAGGTAGATCGAGAGGCCCACGAAGGCGAGCCAGACAGGCCACATCACCCACAGACGCCAGCCCTTGAGCTGGAGCGCATCAGGCAGGACCTTGGTGTTGAGGAAGATGAGCAGCCCCACGTAGAAGGCCATCACGACCCCGGCGCC
>DASYWA010000006.1:0-8094 GCA_035936475.1 Rubrobacter sp.
GAGGGGGTGGAGATGGTGATGCCCGGGGACAACACGGTGATGGAGGTGGAGCTGATAAGCCCCATCGCCATGGACGAGGGATTGAACTTCGCCATCCGCGAGGGCGGCAGGACCGTCGGCGCCGGCGTCGTCACCGAGATCGTCGAATAGTATGGCTGTCTCGAAGATCAGGATAAAGCTCAAGGCTTACGACCACGAGGTCATAGACAAGACCGCGAAGTCGATAGTCGAGACGGCGGAGAGGACCGGGGCCTTTGTCTTCGGCCCCGTCCCCCTGCCGACGAAGAAGAGCCGCTACACGGTGATCCGCGGTCCCTTCAAGGACAAGGACTCCCGCGAGCACTTCCAGTTGCACACCCACAAGCGCCTCATAGACATCCAGCAGCCCACGCCGCGCACGGTCGACTCCTTGCAGCGGCTGGACCTGCCGTCCGGCGTGAACATCGAGATCAAGGCGACCTAGAGCTATGGCTACGGCAGTTTTCGGAAAGAAGAAACAGATGACCCGGGCCTTCCAGGACGACGGCACGCTGGTCGGCGTCACCGTGATCGAGGTCGAGCCCAACCTGGTGACCGCGGTCCGCACGGCCGAAGACGACGGCTACGAGGCCGTCCAGGTCGGATTCGGTCCGGCCAAGTCCAGCCGCACGAAGCGGGCCCACGCGGGCACGTTCGCCAAGCTGGACGCCCCGCCGCGCAAGCACCTCAAGGAGCTTCGCGGCGTCTCGGGTGAGGTCGGCGGCACCATCGGCGCCGACGTCTTCGAGGTGGGCGACAGGGTCCACGTGAGCTCTACCTCCAAGGGCAAGGGCTTCCAGGGCACGGTCAAGCGGCACGGCTTCGGGCGCGGCCCGGTGAGCCACGGCTCGCACAACGTGCGCGCCCCCGGCTCGGCCGGCGCCTCGGCTGACCCGGCCCGCATCTTCAAGGGCCAGAAGATGCCAGGACAGATGGGCAACAAGACCGCCACCGTGCGCAACCTCGAGGTCGTCGCGGTCGACGCCGAGAAGGGCGAGCTCTGGGTTCGCGGCGGCGTGCCCGGCGGCAGGAACGCTGTTGTGAAGATCAGAAAGGCGGGTGAGTAGGATGGCGCAGGCGCACCTCTTCGACGCCCGCAGCGGCAACAAATCTTCGCTTGACCTCGAAGGCCCGCGCTTCGGCACGGAGCCGAACGAGCACGTGATACACAGGGCCGTCGTCGCGGAGCTGGACAACCGCAGGCGTTACACGGCCCACACCAAGGGCCGCAGCGACGTCACGGGCTCGGGCGCCAAGCTGTACCGGCAGAAGGGCACGGGCCGCGCGCGGGTGGGCGACGCCTATCCCCACAACCGCGTAGGCGGCGGCACCTGGGGCGGCCCCAAGACCAAGCCGGCCCGCTTCGGCAAGCGCATAAACCGCAAGGAGGCCCGCGCCGCCTTCGACGGTGCCCTCTCCGCGAAGGCCGCCGACGGCGAGGTCTACGTCGTTGATTCGCTGGCCTTCGACAAGCCCTCCACCAAGCAGGCCAGAGAGCTGCTCGGGAACATGGGGGTCCAGGGCCCCGTGCTGGTGGTGCTGACGGAGGACGACGCCAACGCGGCGCTCTCGTTCAGGAACCTGCCGAAGGTCACCGTCACAGGGCCGCGGGAGTACGGGGTCTACGAGCTCTTGCGGGCGCGCGAGGTCGTTTTCTCGCGGGCTGCCTACTCGAAGCTCGCCGGGAACCGGGAGGAGGGCTAGTGGATCCGCACCAGGTAATCATCCGTCCGGTCATCTCGGAGAGGAGCTACAACCTCATCGAGACGGAGGGGCAGTACACCTTCCAGGTTGACAAGCGGGCGAACAAGAACCAGATCAAGCGTGCCGTGGAGAGCGCCTTCGACGTGAGCGTCGCGAGGGTCAACACGGCGAACGTCAAGAGCAAGCCCAAGCGCCAGGGCCTCACCAGGGGCCGGACCGCGACCTGGAAGAAGGCGGTCGTGAAGCTGGCGCCGGGCGAGAGCATAGAGCTGTTCGAGGGAGTCTAGGATGCCTGCGAGACGTTACAAGCCGACGAGCGCGGGCCGCAGGAACTCCTCGGTCCTCACGCGCGACTCGGTTACACGGGAGAAGCCGGAGAAGAAGCTCACCACCAAGCTGCACAAGACCGGCGGCCGGAACAACAAGGGCCGCATCACGACCCGCCACATCGGCGGCGGCCACAAGCGGCGCTACCGCCACATAGACTTCAAGCGGCGCAAGGACGGCGTGCCGGCGACGGTCGCGGCCATCGAGTACGACCCGAACCGCTCGGCGAACATCGCCCTCCTGCACTACCACGACGGCGAGAAGCGCTACATCCTCGCCCCCCGCAACCTCACGGTAGGCTCGCTCGTCGAGAGCGGCCCCGACGCCGAGGTCGACGTCGGCAACACGCTGCCGCTGAATAGGATCCCTGTCGGTACGGTGGTGCATGCGGTCGAGCTCGAGCCGGGACGCGGGGCCCAGATGGCCCGCAGCGCCGGGACGAGCGCCCAGCTCACGGCGCGCGAGGGTAGCCTCGTGACGCTCAGGCTACCTAGCGGCGAGCGGCGCAGGGTCCGCTCCGAGTGCCGGGCCACCGTCGGCGTCGTCGGCAACCAGTCGCACCAGAACGTCAGGTGGGGCAAGGCCGGTCGGAAGCGCCACCTCGGCATCAGGCCGACGGTGCGCGGCACGGTCATGAACCCGGTCGACCACCCGCACGGCGGCGGCGAGGGCAAGAGCACGCCGGGGCGCGCGCCCGTCACGCCGTGGGGCAAGATCACGCAGGGGTCGCCGACCCGCAAGAAGCACAAGCGTTCGGACGCCATGATCGTGCGCCGGCGCAGGAAAGGAAGGAGGCGCTAGGTGACGCGCTCATCGAAGAAAGAGCCGTTCGTAGAGGAGCGCCTGATGGAGCGCATCCTCCGCATGAACGAGAACAACGAGAAGCGGATGCTCAAGACGTGGAGCCGGGCGTCTGTGGTCTACCCCGAGTTCGTCGGCCACACCATCGCCGTGCACGACGGGCGCAAGCACGTGCCCGTCTACTGCACGGAGTCGATGGTCGGCCACAAGCTCGGCGAGTTCGCCCCGACGCGGACCTTCCGCACCCACGTCAAGAGCGACCGGACCGCGAGGCGCCGATGAAGGCGACCGCGAAGTTCGTCCGCATAGCCCCGCGCAAGGCGCGGCTGGTGGCAGACGAGGTCAGGGGCAAGAGCGTCCCCGAGGCCGTCTCCATCCTGCAGTTCACCAACAAGCGCGCCGCCGGCATCGTCGGCGAAGTCATAAAGAGCGCTGCGGCAAACGCCGAGCACAACGACGACGCCGACGTCGATGAGCTCGTCGTCAGGGACGTCCGGGTGGACGAGGGGCCGACCATCAAGAGGTTCCGCGCCCGCGCGATGGGCCGGGCGACCATGATCCGCAAGCGCACCAGCCACATAAGCGTTGCTCTGGGCGTTCCCGCAGGCGTTACGGTGGGCACACCCGGAGACGAGGACGAGGAGTAATATGGGCCAGAAAGTACATCCCGAAGGCTTCCGCCTCGGTGTCAAGCGCAAGGGCGAGAAGGTAGACTTCAAGAGCAGCTGGTACTCGGACAGGGACTTTGCCGAGTTGCTCGGCGAGGACCTCAAGATCCGGGAGCACATCGAGAAGAAGCTCACGCGCGCCGGGATAGCGGACGTTCGTATCCGAAAGGCCGCCGAGCAGGGCGAGATCGCGGTGGACATCCACACGGCGCGCCCCGGCATCGTTATCGGCAAGGGCGGTTCCGAGGTCGACGCTTTGCGCAACGAGCTCGAGCGCCTCACCAAGAAGAAGGTCCAGGTCAACGTGCGCGAGGTCCCGCGGCCCGAGCTGAACGCCGCGCTCGTGGCGGAGTCCATCGCCGAGCAGCTCGCGAGCCGGGCCGCGTTCCGGCGGACCATGAAGCGGGCCTTGACGAGCTCCATGAGGAGCGGGGCGCAGGGGGCCAGGATCCAGTGCGGCGGTCGTCTCGGCGGCATCGAGATGAGCCGTTCGGAGACCATAAGCGAGGGTCGGGTGCCGCTGCACACGCTCGATGCTGACATAGATTACGGCTTCCGCGAGGCAAAGACGCAGATGGGCCAGATAGGCGTGAAGGTCTGGATCAACCACGGCGTCCACGACGAGCAGCCAGAAGCGATCAGGCGGTAGAGAGATGCTTGTACCGAAGAAGCTCAAGTTCAGGAAGCCCCACAGGGGCAGGATGCGGGGCCAGGCCAAGGGCGGCACCGACGTGCAGTTCGGCGAGTACGGCCTGCAGGCGCTGGAGCCGTCCTGGATAACCAACCGCCAGATAGAGGCGGCCCGTATCGCTATGACGAGGAAGATCAAGCGCGGAGGGAAGGTCTGGATCAACATCTTCCCCCACAAGCCCTTCACCAAGAAGGCCGCCGAGACCCGCATGGGTAGCGGCAAGGGCTCCCCGGAGGGCTACGTCGCCGTGGTCAAGCCTGGGCGCGTGATGTTCGAGATGAGCGGCGTCAGCGAGGAGCTCGCGCGGGAGGCCATGAGCCTCGCCGCCCAGAAGCTCCCCATAAAGACCCGCTTTCTCTCGCGGGTAGGGGGGCAGTAGATGAAGGTCGCAGAAGTGCGCGAGTTGGACGTTACGCAGCTCGAGCAGCGCCTCGCCGACACGCGGCGCGAGCTCTTCAACCTGCGCTTCCAGCACGCCACCGGGCAGTTGGAGAACACGGGACAGATAAAAGAGGTCCGCAAGAACATAGCCAGGATACTCACCGTCCTGAACCAGAAACAGCAGGAGAACGGATAGTGACCGAGGAAGAGAAAAACCAGAGCGGGGCGCCCGAGGGTAGCCCCGAGGGCACTCCGGAAGGCGCCACGGAAGAGCGACCTCCCGAGACGCCGCAGGACCTCGTAGAGGGGGCCGATTCCGGCGAGACCGTGGAGGCCGGGCTCGACCTGGGGCCGGCCAAGGGCCCGGCGCTCGACCAGGACGAGGGCCAGATCCAGTCCGACTCTGAGCGCAACCGCCGCAAGGAGCGGGTCGGGCTCGTTGTCTCAGACGCCCCCGAGAAGACCGTTACGGTCTCGGTGGAGGCGCTGGTGCGGCACCCCAAGTACAAGAAGCGCGTGCGCCGTTCCAAGAAGTTCATGGTCCACGACGAGGGCAACGAGGCGCGGGTGGGGGACACGGTCAGGATCATAGAGACCCGTCCGATCTCGGCGCGCAAGCGCTGGCGGCTGGCCAACATCGTGTCGAGGGCCGAGTAGTGATCCAGCAAGAATCCAGACTAAGGGTCGCCGACAACACGGGCGCCAGAAGTATTCTGACGATACGCGTTCTCGGCGGCAGCAAGCGAAGGAACGCTGGCGTCGGAGACGTGATCGTGGCGACGGTCAAGGAGGCCACGCCCGGGGGCGCCGTCAAGAAGGGCGAGGTCGTGCGGGCTGTCGTGGTGCGGACGAAGAAGGAGACGCGTCGGGACGACGGGTCGTACATACGTTTCGGCGAGAACGCCGGCGTCATCATCAACCAGGACGGGGCCCCGAGGGGGACCCGCATCTTCGGTCCGGTGGCGCGCGAGTTGCGCGAGAAGGGCTACACGAGGATCATCTCGCTGGCCCCGGAGGTGCTCTAGCTTATGGGTCTCAAGATAAAGCGCGGGGACACAGTCGTCGTGATCTCCGGCAAGGACAAGGGCAAGCGCGGCGAGGTCGAGCGGGTCATCCCGAAGAAGAACCGCGTAGTGGTCGCTGACGTCAACACGCGCACGCGCCACGCCAGGCCGAGCCAGGCCAACCAGCAGGGGCTCTTCACCTTCGACGCCCCCATAGACATCTCGAACGTGATGCTGGTGGACCCCAGCAGCGGGGAGCCGACCAAGGTCGGGTACCGGTTCACGGATTCGGGGGAGAAGGTCCGGGTCGCCAAGAAGACCGGGAGGGAAATCGATGGCTAGGCTAAAAGACAGGTACCGCGAAGAGATCGCCCCGGCCCTCAAGGAGCGGTTCGAGATCCAGAACCCCATGAGGATCCCCGGTCTCGAGAAGATCGTGGTCAACATGGGCGTCGGCGAGGCCGTGGTCAACAGCCGCGCGCTCGACGGCGCTGTCGAGGACCTGGCGAAGATCACGGGCCAGAAGCCCCAGATCCGGCGGGCGCGCAAGAGCATCGCCGGGTTCAAGATCCGCGAGGGGATGCCTGTCGGCGCGAGGGTAACGCTTCGCAACGAGCGGATGTGGGAGTTTCTCGACCGCTTCATCTCCGTGGCGCTGCCGCGGGTGCGGGACTTCCGGGGGATTAGCCCGAGGAGCTTCGACGGGCGGGGCAACTACGCCATAGGTCTTCGGGAGCAGGTCATCTTCCCCGAGATCAGCTACGACGCCATAGACGCTACGCGCGGCCTCGACGTCGCGGTGGTGACGACGACCGAGAGCGACGAAGAGGCTCGGGAGCTTTTGCGGCTCCTCGGGATGCCCTTCAGGGAGAGTTAGAGATGACGAGGAAAGCGTTGCTGGTCAAGCAGCAGAAGCCGCAGAAGTTCAAGGTGAGGGAGTACAACCGGTGCCAGCGGTGCGGCCGGGCGCACGGGTACTACCGGAAGTTCGGGCTGTGCAGGATCTGCCTGCGCGAGCTGGCGCACGAGGGCAAGATCCCCGGTGTTACGAAAGCGAGTTGGTAGGTAGAGATGACGGTCACAGATCCCATAGCGGATTTCCTGACCCGCATCCGCAACGCCCACATGGCGAAGCAGGACGTGGTCCGGATCCCGCACTCGAAGATGAAGGCGGAGATAGCGCGCATCCTCCTGCAGGAGGGCTACGTGCAGGAGGTCTCCGAGCAGGGCACCGGCGTGGACAAGCGCCTCGTCATCGGCCTGAAGTACGGCCCGGACGGCAGGCGCGGCATAACGGGCCTCAGGCGCATGAGCCGTCCAGGCCGCCGGGTGTACCGCAAGCAGACGAACATACCCCGCGTGCTCGACGGGCTCGGGGTGGCGATCTTGTCGACCTCGAAGGGGGTCCTGACCGACCACCAGGCCCGCCGGCAGGGTATCGGGGGCGAAGTCCTGTGCTTCGTCTACTAGGGAGGTCGTAAGAGATGTCGAGAATCGGTAAGGCTCCGGTGGAGCTCCCCGGCGGCGTGAACGTCGAGATCTCGGACCGGAGCGTGAAGGTGACGGGCCCGAGGGGCGAGTTGACCGTGCCCGTCGGCCGGGGCGTGCGGGTCGAGCAGGAGGACGGGAACCTCGTCGTCAGGCGAAACTCCGACGCGCCGCCTGACCGGGCGATGCACGGGCTTACCCGCTCGCTGCTCTTCAACGCCGTTACCGGCGTGACGGACGGGTTCACGAGGACGCTGAACATAGCGGGCGTCGGCTATAGGGCCGCGCTTCAGGGCAGGGACGTGAACCTGCAGGTCGGGTACTCGCACCCTGTGGCGATAGCGCCGCGGGATGGCATCGAGTTCGAGGTGCCGAACGCGACGACGATCATCGTGCGCGGGAACGATAAGCAGCAGGTCGGTCAGATGGCGGCGGAGATCCGGAAGGTTCGCCCGCCCGAGCCGTACAAGGGCAAGGGCATCCGCTACAGCGACGAGCAGGTCCGCCGCAAGGTCGGCAAGGCCGGATAGGGGAGGATCTATGGCAGTTCTTCAGAAGCGGGCCCACAGGGAGAAGCGGCGCAAGCGCGTCCGGCGCAAGGTCGTCGGCACCGCCGAGCGCCCGCGCCTCTCGGTGTACCGCTCGAACGTGAACATCTACGCCCAGCTTATCGACGACGACGCTGCCCGCACGCTGGCGGCGGCCGATTCCCGTGAGGTGGGAGAGGCCGAGAACCGCAAGGACGCGGCCCGCAAGGTCGGGGAGCTTATCGCGAGGAAGGCCAAAGAGGCCGGCATCGAGGTGGCGGTCTTCGACCGGGGCGGCAACAAATACCACGGCCGCATCGCGGCGCTCGCAGAGGGCGCCCGCGAGGGCGGCCTGAAGCTCTAATTCAGGAGGACTAGGTTTTGGGTCGAGGCAGAGGAAATAACAGGGGCGGCGCCCCCGGTGGGCCGGGAGGCCCCCCGGGCCAGGGCGGCCGCGGCGGCGGTTCGGGCGGCCAGGGCGGCCG
>DASYWA010000007.1:0-2441 GCA_035936475.1 Rubrobacter sp.
GGCCTCGGGCGCAAACCGGTCCCTCCCGAGTGGCACTACGTCGGGACGAGTCCGTCCTTAGGCGCAGCGGAAAGCATGACGGAGTCCTTAGTCGGATTCTAGTTCTGCCAGATGCCCTTGCAGGAGCCGATTCTTCGCCGCGCTGTCCGCCCCGTAGTGGATCTCCCGGTGGCAGTTGGGGCAGATAGCTCCAACCTACCGGGGGTGATCCGGCCCCCCGTCCGACAGCCTCCTTGTGTGGTGGGGCTCCAGGTAGGGCGTGCCGTCCGGCCTGGTGAACGGGGCCGGGCTTCCGCACGACTCGCAGGTCCCGCCCGCCCGGGCCAGGACGTACTCGCGCACGGCGGCGCTCTTTGGTGGTAGAGTCGCCTAGCTTCCCTCGGGTCCTTCTCCCTAGCTTCCGAGGCGGCGTGAGGGCGCGTTGCTTTAGACGATCGAGCGAATAGACCGTTCTAGATACCCCTCGGCTTGCAGGGTAAGACAACCCTGCTGGTTGGCGCGCTCGCCCCCGTCTAATCGACGTCCTTAGCGGCTTTATCGTTCGGCTCGTGGAGAGGGGGGACGCGTGGAATCCCCGGTCGACAACCTCTTCGATGCCCCGTTTCGCGGTCACGACTTGCGCGGCGCCGGCCGGCGCTCCGACGACGATCCAACGCCTCACCTGGACGAGTAACCCAAATGCAACAGAGATGCTTTTGCGCCGATGGTGCCCTCCTGGCCGCGGGGTGCGTCCGGTAGGTCTAGCCCTGGGAGTTAGAACCCTCGCAAGCGGCTTGGTCTTCGCGACAGCAGTTGCCCTGGGGCTCATCTCGGCCGAGCACTTTGCGGCACTAATGGGAGACAAGAGAACCTGGCATGAGAAAATGGTCGGGCTTTCGTGAGAAGATGTCGGCGCCGCGGCTATTAAGACGTGTCGAGCCAGAAGGACGGTAGCCGACGGACAAGAGTCGAGTGCGAGGAGATCCGTATGTTCAAACCGGTGGCCCCGGGAGTGGGGCGGCTCGGGATCTTGTTCGTCAACGTCTTCGCCCTCGGCGAGCCGGGCGGGCCATGGTTGTTGGTCGACGCGGGGCTCGCCGGGTCGGCCGGCCTTATCCGCCGGGCGGCCGCGAGGCGCTTCGGCGCGGGGGCGCGGCCGGAGGGGATCCTGCTCACCCACGGCCACTTCGACCACGTCGGCGCGGCGCGCGACCTCGCCGACGCTTGGCAGGTTCACCTCTACGCGCACCCCTTAGAGACACCCTACCTCACCGGGAGGTCGGACTACCCGCCGCGCGACCCGACGATGGGCGGCGCGATGGCCCAGATGTCCCGCCTCATGCCCGACCATGGCTACGACTTCGGCGACCGCGTGCGCAAGCTCCCCGCGGACGGCGGCGTCCCCGGCCTCCCCGACTGGCGGTGGCTGCACACGCCGGGTCACACGCCCGGGCACGTCTCGCTCTACCGCGAGACGGACGGCGTCCTGCTCGCCGCCGACGCCTTCGCCACCATGAACCTCGACTCGTGGGCCGCGTACTTCACCCGCAAACGCGAGCTCAGCCGCCCCTCGCCTCCCTTCACCTTCGACTGGGCCACAACCCGCCGCAGCGTCGAGAAGCTCGCCGACCTGGAGCCCAAAGTGGTGGCCGCCGGGCACGGCCTGGCCATGGAAGGAGATCGCGTCGCATCGGAGCTGCGCGATTTCGCCCTGAGCTTAACGCCGCCGCGCAGGGGCAGGTACGTCGCCAGCCCGCCCGTTGCTGGTGAGAACGGCGTCGAGGAGCTGCCACGCCCCGTCCCCGACCCCTATGCCAGGGGGGCCGCCGGGGCGCTCGCGGCAGGGTTGCTACTCCTCGCGCTGGCCCGCCGCAGACGGTAGGAGGCGGAAGAAGACTCCGGCGGATACCGGCTCCTAGATGGAAGCCGTGGTCCTCAGGAGGTAATCCACCACATCTTCGAGGGAGCCGCGCTTCTCGTAAACGGCCCTTTGCAAATCCGCACCGGTGCCCCGGCCCAGGATCTCCAGTACCCCTCCGAGCTCGGCTTCGCACCCGAGGTCCTGGGAGACGGGGCGCAGCCGGGCGACGAGGTCGCGGGCTACCTCGCGTGCCCCCTTCTCTTCCCTCCTGGCGAAGTCGTAGAACCGGGCGTCGGCGCCGCGGCGGATCGCCCGCCACTTGTTCTCCGAGACGTAACGGGCGGCCTCCGGCGCGTAGTCTTCGGCGGTCGCCACCAGGCACTGGGTGAGGGCGGCGAGGGCCACGGCGTAGTCGGGCTCGGCCTGCACGTCGGGAACCCGCAACTCCACCGTGCCGAGGCGCGGGTGGGGTCGCACGTCCCACCAGAACCAGGAGAAGTCCGGGATGTTCCCCATGGCGGCGAGGGCCTCCGTGTAGTCCTCGAACTCCTGCCAGCTGTAGAACGTCGGCGGGAGTCCCGAGCGTGGGGAGGCGTCCCGG
>DASYWA010000008.1:0-8668 GCA_035936475.1 Rubrobacter sp.
GCACGACCACGAGGAGTTCCGGCGCCAGGCGGTCCAGGTCGGTCTCGTCGCGCAGCACCGCAGAGAACGCCTGGAGGGTTCTCTGCGCGTCGTACTTGCCGCGGTAGAAGCGGCGGTCTATGAAGTTCTGCACGCGCCGGCGCAGGGGGTTGAAGAGGGCGGCGATCAGCAACGTCGAGGCGACCATCGCCAGCGAGGACTCGCCACCGCCCAAGGAGCGGAAGACGTACTGCAGGCCGACGACGCTCCCGAAATAGACCAGCGCCAGGGAGGCGGTCAGGGTGCCGTAGACGAGGGCGCGGTTGATGACCACGTCTATGTCGTAGAGGCGGTAGCGGAGGATGGCGACCCCGGCGGCGATCGGTATCAGGGCGGAGAAGACGAGCGAATCGAGCACCAGGAACAGGTTGGGGGCCACCGCCTGGACCGGGGCGTTCGTCAGGAACCACACGGGGATCGCCGTGGCGGCGAGGGCAATCCACTTGATCTGCTGACGCTCCACGCTCCCCGAGCGCCTGAAGCGCACCACCAGGCTCGCCGCCGCGGCGAAGAGGAGAAAAAAGTACAGCGCGAACACGAGCGCGTCCAGAAGGTCGAAAACCGGCCGCAGCGCCTCCACTCCCAGCGGGTTGACGATGCCCTCCTCCTGTATCTCGCCCGGCTTCAGCGCGGAGGCGGTAGCCCCACCTACGGCGAAGACCAGAGCAAGGCGCACCACCCATCCCCAACGGGGCGATACCAGTCGTCCGTCGGGGAAGTAGAGCGGCACGAAGCACAGCAAAAGCAACACGGCAGGCACCCACAGCCAGCTCATTAGCCAGGCCATCACCCAGCCTCCCGCCAACCCGAGTGCGACGTACCCGTCCGCGACCCCCGTGAGGGCGAAACAGGCGGCGGCGGCGAGAAAGAACCAGCCGACGGGGTTCTCGGGGCGCCGGGAGGCGACCAGGCCGCCGACCAGCGTGCTGGCTGTCAGTGACAGGGGGAGGCTGATCATTCGGACATCGGCGCCGGCGAGTAGGGACAGGACGAGGGAGCAGGCTATCAAGCCCAGCGTCAGCCCGCACGCCGACCACGCCAGCCTGGCGGCCGTCCGGGCCTTCACCGCCCCGCCCCGGCGTCCGGCCCCCGCAGCCACAGCGAGGCGTGGGACGGCTGAACTGTCTCCCGCACGACCACCAGCAACTCGTCGTTGAGGCCGTCCAGGTCGGACGCCCCGCGCAGCTTCGCCGAGAACGATTCGAGGGTCTTGCGCGCGTCGTACTTTTTGCGGTAGAAGCGGCGGTCAATAAAGCCCTGCACCCTCCTACGCAGCGGCTGGAAGAGCGCCGCGATAAGCAGCGTCGAGGCGACGATGGCGAGCTGATTGCCCTCCCCCACCAAGGGCGAGAGCATCCGCTGGAACCCCACCACGCCCCCGACGTAGACCAGCGCCAAAAAGATCGTCAGGATACCGTAGACGAGGGTACGGTTTATCACCAGGTCTACGTCGTAGAGGCGGAACCTCAGCACGGAGATCCCGATGGCGGCGGGCAGGCCGATTAGCACCCAGCCGAGCATCGCGTTGACCATGATCTCCGGCACGTAAAGCCCCGTCGGGAGAACATCCAGGGGTAGAAGCAGGAGCGGGGCGACCGCGTACAAGAACCACTTCATCTGCTGGCGCTCCGCCCCCCGCGAACGGCGCAACCGCACCGCCACGGACGCGAGCGCCCCGAGAACCCCGACTAGGAGGAGGAGCCCGATCGCGCCGAACGCCGGCAGCTCCTCGACGGGCGCCAGGCCTTCCACCCCGATCGGGTTGTTTATCCGGTAGGGCGCGTCCTGGCCCCTCAAGGTCTCGCCGAGGCTTCCGAGGACGATCACGGCGGAGGCCCCGATCCCGGGCAGCACGGCGACCGGGATCCAGCGGCGGGAGGGCAGGCGCCCGTCGGGGAAGAGCAGGGGCAGGTAAACGAAGACGAGCGCGAGGAGCACGAACCAGTACCAGGTGTTGACCCAGGCGCCAAAGACGGCGAGCGCGTCGGGCCGGCCGCGGGCGGTCATGACGTAGGCGGCGTAGGACTCACTCGCGGGGAAGACCCCCGCCATGAGCCCGGCCGCGCTCAAGATCCAGCCGACCAGGTTGCCCGGCCTGAGGGCGATCAGCAAGGCCCCCATGAGCGCGAACATGCCGAACCCGGCGACGATCACCGCGTCCTCCACCGGGTTCTCCTCCGGCAGGACGAGGTGGCTCTCGAGCCAGCCCGTCGCGAACGCGCCCGCGGCGAAGAGGAGCACCACCAGGGATGCCCCGACCCGCCCGATCAGCAAGGCCCGTCCGGAAGGCGCAACGGGGGAGCCGCGATCCCCGTCGCCCATCTTCCCTCCCCCGCTCCCCGCCCTAATCGGCGCCCCGCCCACGCCCGACTACCCCTTGAGGTAACGCAGCGCGGAGCGGGCGGCCATGAAGCCGCACAACCCGTGCACGGCGCCCCCCGGCGGGGTCGAGGACGAGCAGAGATAGAGGCCGGGCGCCGAGGTCGCGTACGGGTTCGGCCTGATCATGGGCCGGGCGAAGAGCTGCCTCACGTTCATGAAGCCGCCGTTTATGTCCCCCCCGACCAGGTTGGCGTTCCACCGCTCGAGGTCCGCCGGCCCCCAGGCGCTCCGGGCCAGGATGCGGTCCTTGAGGCCGGGGGCGAAGCGCTCCATCTGCGCCTCTATCCTCCCGGTCATGTCGAAGGTCGAGCCGTTCGGGACGTGGCAGTAGGCCCAGACGGTGTGCCTGCCCTCGGGGGCGCGCGTGGGGTCGAAGAGGCTCTGCTGGGCGAGCAGGACGAACGGCCGCTCGGGGTGCTCCCCGCGCGCGACGGCGGCCTCGCCGGCGGAGATCTCCTCCAGCGTGCCGCCGAGGTGGACGGTGCCGGCCCGCAGGCACCCTTCGGCGGTCCAGGGGATCGGGCCGTCGAGGGCGAGGTCCACCTTGAAGACGCCGGGGCCGTAGCGGTAACGCTTGAGGCCGCCCGCGTACCGTTCGGTGAGGTGCTCGCCCGCGATGTCGAGGAGCTGGCGCGGCGTGACGTCGAAGAGGACCGTCCGGGTCTTCGGCACCTCCTCCACCGAGCGGACCCTGACGCCGGTGAAGATCTCACCCCCAAGGGAGAGCAGGTACGAGGCCAGCGCGTCGGCTATGCTCTGGGACCCGCCTCTTGGAAAGGGCCAGCCGAAGGCGTGCCCCAAAGTACCGAGGACCACCCCGAAGAGGGCACTCGGCCGCTTCTCGAGCGCCAGGAAGGAGTGGGCGGCGTTGCCGGCGAAGAGCGCGCGGGCCCTCTCGCCCTCGAACGCGGCCTCCGCGAACCCCGTGGCGGAGCCTAAAGACCGGATGCCGGCCGAAGCCAGGGCTAACGGGTGGCGCGGGAGGCTCCACGAACCGGAGAGCGTCCCCTGGATGCGGCGGGCGTCCTCGGTTAGAGGGTCCATCAGGCGGCGGTAAGCCTCGACGTCGCGGCCCAGCGTTGCGCCGGTCTGCGCCGTCGAGCGTTCGAGGACGGCGGCGGTGCCGTCGTCTAAGGGGTGGGCGAGCGGGGCGGGCGGGTGGACCCATTCGAGCCCGTGCTCCTCGAGGGGCAGAGAGCTGAAGAAGGGCGAGGCGAAGCCCAAGGGGTGTATGGCGGAGCCCAGGTCGTGGACGAAACCGGGCAGCGTGACCTCGGCGGACCGGGTGCCGCCGCCGATGGCGTCCTGGGCCTCCAACACGGCCACCCGGCGACCGTTGCGGGCCAGTTCGACGGCGGCGGCCAGGCCGTTCGGACCTGAGCCAACGACGACCGCGTCGTATGTTCCCCTCTGCGTCATGCTCTTATTCTAGGCCCGCGACTCAGCTCCACTAGCCCCGGCGCCGCATCAGGCCGCGGGCCCAGCGCGTGGGGGCCGCCATCGTGTAGATCATCGACCGGGCGCCCGCGTTGTGCCAGAGGTTCTTTATCTCCGACCACTGGACCTTCGGGTCGACGCAGGCCTTCTCCAGGGTCACCGGCTCGTTCACGCCGAAGTGGGCCGAGAGGGACTTCAGGACGTGCGTCCAGAGGCGCTCCTGCTCCGTGGCGCCGACGATGCGGAAGCCGATCTCGTAGATCGGGTCGTTGGCGCGGGCCAGCGACTGGATCTGGGCCACCGTCGTGCCGTCCTCGTCGGTGTACGCCGAGAAGGTGTTCCAGCCCGACTCGGGGTGGCCTTCGGGGGTCATGACCGTGAAGGATTCGTCGTCGGCGTAGATCACGCGCACCCCCGTGTGGACGGGCATGCCGCCGACGGAGGCGCTTATGAACAGGACCTCGCCGGGCGCGACGCCGGCCATCGAAGGATAGAAGCGGCTGTTCGGCGGCTGGAACTCGGGGAAGCGCTCCTTCCAGATCTTCACGGCCTCTTCTGGCGTCACCTCGACGCCGTTCAGGCGTACCCTGTAGGTCTTCTGCCAGAGCTGCCCGAAGCCCTGCAGCGCCCCGACCTCCCGCCTTCCTTGCACGTTCACGTCGGCGGCCCCCTCAGGCACCGCGGAGACCTCCAGCCTCTCCACCCTCTTCGCCCAGAAGGCCGCGTCGCGGGGTTGCTTCTCGGTCTTCTCCTCCGGCGGCGGGGTTGCTTCCGTCATGATCTTCTCCCTTCGTAACTCTTTTGCGCGTTAACCCGCGGACCGAGGCCGAAGCCACCGCAGCGGCGCGGTCAAGGCGTGCAGCGCCGAGAGGATGAGGGCATTGTGGCGGACGTTCTTGTACCGTCGCCACTGCCGCTTCGGGTCCACGCAGGTTACGCGGGTCTCGACCCGGCCGCCAGCGCCGAAGTGGGCCGCCACCCTCCGGAGCGTGCTCTGCCACTGAATGTTCTCGGCCCTGTTGAGCCCCACGGCCATCATCGCCTCGTAGATCGGGTCGTTGGCGCGTATGAGTAGTTGGGCCTGGGCCACCGTCGTGCCGTCTTCATCGGTGTGGGCGCTGAAGGTGATCCAACCCGAAAAAGGATGCCCCTCGGGAGTCATGTAGGTGAAGGACTCCTCGTCCTGGTAGAGCACCATCACGCCCGTGAGCCCGCCGCCCAGCAGCGCGACGGCGCCGGGCACCAGGCCGCCCGAAGGCACCCGGAAGCCCTTCCCGAACCCCGAGATCTCGGGAAACCGCCCGCGCCAGGTTTCGACGACCTCGACGGGCGAGGCACTCGCGCCCTCCAGGCGCACCTTGAAGGTCTTCTGCCACATCTTGCCGAAGCCCTGCAAGGGGCTCACGGGGCGGCGACCCTCGACGTTGGGGACGGCGTCTCTGGAGGCGCCGGCGACCTCCAGGGTCTCAACGTAGCGGGCCCAGTGGCTGGCATCGCGGGGCATCATGTCGGGCCTTCTCCCTTCGCTTTAGGCAGTATCCACGGCCCTGACGGCTTCGTCTTCGGAGTCGTGGATGCCGATGGCGTCGTCGAGGCGCGTGATCTGGAAGATGCTCCGGTAGTGGTCGCTGAGGCCGTAGGTCAGGAGGCGCTGCTTCTCGCGGTTTACGCGGATGAGCAACGTGACCAGGAGACCTATGCCGGAACTGTTCATGTACTCGAGGCCCTCGAAGTTCAGGACGATCGCGCGGACCCCCCCGTCGCTGGCCTGATTGTAGGCGTCCATGAGGACCCCCTCGGCGAACGCGGTCAGCTCGCCCTTGACGTCGATGACGCTCACATCGTCGTTGACCCTACGCACGTCCATCGTCACCTGTGCCTGGGGCATATGTCGTGCCTCCTCTCTAAAAAGTTTCGCCCTTCTCCTGCTGACGCCCAAAACCCGATGCCTGATGTCTCTCTCCCATCGCGCTCCTTTCGTCCGGGAAGACGTTCACGAAGTCCGAGAGGCGGGTTATGTTGAAGATCTCGACGTAGTGCTCGCTCAGGCCGCAGGCCGAGAGGTCGCGCTTGGCGGCGCGGGCGCGGGCGAGGAGGCTCACTATCAGGGCGATACCCGTGGAGTTGATGTAGTCCACCCCTTCGAAGTTGAGGAGGATGGAGTCGGGGTTCCCCTTCTCGGCTTCGGCGTAGGCTGCGTCGAGGGCCTCCTGGGCGAAGCCGTTGATCTCGCCCCGAAGGTCGAGCACGGCCCCCCCGGGCTCCCGGCGCACCTCCACCTCGAGGTGCTTTACGGCCATGTCGCTCCTCCTTCCGCCCTTCCGTTCAGGTGCAGGATCAGCTCCACAGTGTGGTGGCGCTCGTCGCCGGTAACGTTCATCTCGTCTACCATGCTCTTGATGAGGAAGAGCCCCCAGCCCCTCGGCGTCTGCTCACCGTCGAGCTTGGCCTCGAGGTCCGGCGTCTGGGGGTCGAAGGTCGGCGGGCCGGTCCCCTCGTCGGTGATCTTGACGTACAGGTCGGCGTCCGAGGCCGACACCTCTATGAGGACGGGGGCCTCCTCGCGGTAGCGGTTGCCGTGCTCCATCGCGTTCATGGTCGCCTCGGCCACGGCGGTCTTGAGCCGCTCCAGGGTCCGGTCCGTCAGCCCGAGGCCCTCCACGGTGCCGGCGACCTCCTCCATCGCCCGGCGCTCGTTGCCGGGCTCGCTCGGCACGCTCAGCTCGGCGAGCATCCGGCGGGAGCCGTTTCTGGGTGCGGTCACGACTCCTCCGGCCTGTCCAGGGTCACCAGCGTGATGTCGTCCTCCTGCTCCCAACCCTCGCCGGTGAAGCGCGCAAGCTCCGCGAGGAGGAAGCTTATGAGGGAGGAGCCGCCCGAGCGGTGGGCGCCCACGAGGCCCTGCAGCCTGGGGAAGCCGAACATCTCGCGCCCGCTGTCGTGGGCCTCGACGAGCCCGTCGCTGTAGAACAGGACGCTCTCGCCCCTTTCCAGAACCATCTCCTTCTCCTCGTAGCCCATCCCCGGCATCAGCCCGAGCGGCATCCCCCGCGCCCTGAGCTCCTCGGCCGCGCCCCGGCGACCGACCCGCCGCCGGTAGGGCAGGTCGTGGCCGGCGTTGGCGTAGACGACGCGACCGCTCTCGGGGTCGAGGATCGCGTACAGGCAGGTCACGAACATGTTGGGCGGTATGTCCTGGACCAGAACGTCGTTGACCCTCTGGAGGACCTCCCCGGGGGAGAGCAGGCGCTGGGCGGCGGCGCGGAGCATAGTGCGGGTCGTCGCCATAACCAGGGCCGCGGGGACGCCCTTGTCCGTCACGTCGCCGACGACGAGGCCCAGGCGGCCGTCCTCCAGGGTCAAAAAGTCGTAGAAGTCGCCGCCGACCTCGCGGGCCGGCTGGTAGTAGGCGGCCACCTGGTAGCCAGGAATCTCGGGGAGGGTTTTCGGCAGGAGGGTCTGCTGGATCAGGCGCGCAACTTTAAGCTCCTGCTCGATGCGCTCGCGCTCCTTGGCCTCCTGCTGCTGCTGGCGGACGAGCTGGGCTACCCTCACGGCCGGGGCCGTCTGGGTGGCCAAGTCGCTCAAGAGCTTGCGATCGTCGGCCGAGTACTCCTGCTGGGAGAGCCGCGGGCCGAGGTTGAGCAGCCCTACAAGCTCCCCCTGGCTCACGAGCGGCACCAGAAGCTTGACGCCGGCCTCCTTCATTTCCCTGAGCGCCGGGGAATCGAGGTCGAGCTTCTCCACCTCCACCACGCCGGAGACGCCGGCGAGGTAGGCGAGGATAGGGTCGTTCGGAGCGATGTCGAGCTCCGGCGCTGCCTGCTGCGGCGCATCCGCGACCGCGGGCGTCTCCTCGGGCGCCCCGCGCCCGTCGCGCCTGAAGAGATCCTGCCAGAAACCCGTCTTTTGCTTTGTCTGTACCGTCACTTTGCCTCCTTGCCTGCCATCCTAGGGCACGCCCGTCTCCCCGCCGTTACGAAGAGCGTTACGAAACCGCCCGCCCCCGATTTTCTCGCATCCTGGCTCACCTTTCCTCTCCCCTGGCCGGAGGGCGCAGCCACAGGCCGGCGTGCGCCGGTTGCACCGTCTCCCTCACCACCCCCACGAGGCCCTCGCCCAAGGCCTCGAGGTCGGTCTCGTCGCGCAGCCTAGCGGAGAAAGCCGACAGCGTTTTGGCCGCGTCGTACTTCTCGCGGTAGAAGCGGCGGTCGATAAAGTCCTGCACGCGCCGCCGCAGCGGCCCGAACAACGCGGCTATGGCCAGCGTGGAAGCCACGACGGCCAGGCGCGTCTCCTGCCCGGTGAGCGCGCGGAAGAGCCCCTGCGTAAGAAAGATCCCGCCGACGTAGATCGCGACCAGCGAGAGCGTGAGCAGGCCGTAGACAAGCGTGCGGTTGATGAGCACGTCCACGTCGTAGAGCCGGTGGCGCAAGATGGCGATGCCGGCGGAGATCGGGATGGCGGCGAAGGCCGCCATCCCGAGGAGGAACACGGCGTCCTGGATGGCCTGCGGAACCGATCCCGGAAGCACGAACGAGACGAGGAAGCTCGTCGCCGTGAGCCCCGCCGCGTACGCGACCCATTTGAGCTGCAGCCGCTCCCTCCCACCCGAGCGCCGGAAGCGGACGATCGTGGAAGAGATCGAGACGAAGATGGCGATCGGCAGGAGGCCGTTGCCGGCGCTCTCGACGGCGGAGAGAACGCCGCCCACGGCCCCCCCGATGCCCAGAGGGTTCGGCAAACCCGGGTAGGTGTGCTTGTCCAACTCCCCGGGCGAGAAGGCGAGCGTGAAGAAGACCCCGACGCC
>DASYWA010000009.1:0-16694 GCA_035936475.1 Rubrobacter sp.
CTGGAGCGGGAGTTCCGGTTCGCGGACTTCGCCTCGGCGCTGGACTTCACGAACAGGGTGGGCGAGAGGGCCGAGGAGGCCGGCCACCACCCGGCGCTCCTGACGGAGTGGGGGAGGGTGACGGCGACGTGGTGGACGCACGCCATCGGCGGCCTGCACCGCAACGACTTCGTGATGGCGGCCAGGACGGACAGGATATACATGAGTCTTATGGAGGATGATGGCCCGGGTTCTTGACGGCAAGGCCACCGCGGCGGCCGTAAAGGCCGAGGTCGCCGGCGGCATAGAGGAGTTGCGGGCGGACGGGCGACGGGTGCGGCTGGACGTGATCCTGGCGGGCGAGGACCCCGCCTCCGTCACCTACGTGCGCCACAAGGAGACCGACGCGGAAGAGGTAGGCATGGCCTCCAGAGTCCACAGGTTCCCTACAGGCGTCTCCCAGGGGGAGCTGACCGCGCTCGTCGACCGGCTCAACGACGACCCCGAGGTCTCGGGCTTTATAGTGCAGTTGCCGCTGCCGAAAGGTTTAGACCCGCAGCCGCTGATCTCCCGGATAAAGCCCGAGAAGGACGTGGACGGCCTTAACCCCGAGAGCGCGGGGAGGCTCTCGATGGGGCTGCCCTCCCTGATGCCCTGCACCCCCCACGGGGTCATGCAGCTCCTGCGGCGCCACGAGATCCCGCTCGAAGGGCGGGAGGCCGTGGTGCTCGGCCGGTCCAACCTCGTCGGCAAACCGATGGCCCAGCTCCTCCTGCGCGAGAACGCCACCGTGACCGTCTGCCACTCGCGCACGCGGGACCTCCCCGCGGTCGCCTCCAGGGCCGACGTGCTCGTAGTCGCCCTCGGCCAGCGCGAGATGGTCGGGGCCGAGCACGTCAAGGAGGGCGCCGTCGTCGTGGACGTCGGCATCCACCGCAGGGAGGAGGGCGGCCTAGTCGGGGACGTGCGCTTCGAGGAGGTGGAGCCGAAGGCCTCCGCCATAACCCCCGTGCCGGGCGGCGTTGGGCCTATGACGCGCGCGATGCTGCTCCACAACGCCCTCCAGGCCGCCCGCGCAACAGCTGCTGCGTAACCCCCATTCTGTGACCGCGGAGGTCAAAGCCGCCCTGAGAGAAGCCGTCCTCCGCCGCCGTGGGGCGCTGCCGGAGGAAGAACGCGCCTCGCTGGGCCGTCGCATCCTCGGGAAAGTCCTAGATCTCCCGGCGTACGGGCGCTCGAACGTCGTCCTGGCCTACGCGTCGTTCGGCACCGAACTCCCGACGGACCGCTTCCTGCGCCGCGTGCTCCACGACGGAAAGGTCCTCCTGCTCCCCAGGGTGGAGCGCGAAGGTCTCCACCTCCACGAAGTGCGGGACCCGGCCCGCGACCTCGCGCCGGGAACGTGGGGCATACGCGAGCCGATACCGGACCACTGTCCGTTAACCGGCCCCGAAAGCGTAGACTTCGCCCTCATACCGGGCGTGGCCTTCGACCGGAGGGCCAGACGTCTCGGGTACGGCGGCGGTTACTACGACCGCCTGCTCGCGGGTGTCCTGCCCGAAGGTGTCCTGCTCGTGTCTGGGGCGTTCGAGGTCCAGATGGTGGACGAGGTTCCCGTCGGCCCGCACGACGTGCCGGTGGACGCCGTAGTGACGGAGGAGGGGGTCTACCCCGAGGCCGGCGGGCCGGTGGGCCCGTAGCCGGCCGCGGCGGGGGCGGGCTACCGTCGGGCTTCGGCCGGGATCGCGTACCGGTTCAGGCGTTCGTAGAGCGGCCTGCACTCTTCGAGGAGCGGCCGGAGCCTCCCCGGAAAGGTTTCGTTTTTTGGCCTGTAGGCGGAGAACCCGGTAGAGGCGTGGACGTTGGCGTACCAGTGCTCGGCCCAGACGCCGTCCTCGGGCTTCGGGCCGGCAGGCCAGCGGAGCATGGCCTCGTAGAAGGGGATGCCGAGACGGGCGCAGGCCCGTCGCAGCACGCCCCGCGGATTTAGAAGAAGCTCCCTCGCGTCCAGGACGACCGGTTCCTCGCCCTGCCCGAGGACGTGGTCCAGGATCTCCGCCTGCTGGAGCAGGCCGGTGTCCCGAAGGGTGGGCTCCGGTAGCTGTTGGGCCAGGGAGGGCAGCATCTCGGCCGGGTCCCTGGTGAGCAGCACGTTCGAGAGGTCGCCGAGAAACCTTCGATCGAGGTCCGTCAGGTGGTGCGCCATGTTCTTGAAGAAGTGGACCGGCCTCTCGCAAGGCCCGAGCATGACGTTTCGCACCACCCGCTCGCCGTCCGTGTCCATGGCCTCCAGCACCTCGTCGTCGCCGGGATGGTCGGCCCGCGTGACCCTGAGGTAGTGGCCGTAGAGGGGCTCGTCCACGACCAGGGTGTCGGGCCTCTGGCGGAACGCGTACATCAACGCCGTCGAGACGTTGCGCGGCCCGGACCATACGCTGAGCTTCAGGCAGTCGGCCATCGCGGCCGCCCTACGAGGCCGACCGGGAGACGGCTTCGGCGTACAGGTCGTTCAGGCGCCGGGTCACGGGGCCCATGGCCCCGCCGCCGATCGTTCTTCCGTCCACGCTTACGACCGGGGTCAGGCCGCCGAAGGTGCCGGTGACGAACGCCTCGTCGGCGTCGTAGACGTCGGTAAGGGAGAAGGGGCGCTCGGAGACGGGAATGGCGTTTGCCTTGCAGAGCTCTATCACCATCCGGCGCGTGATGCCGTTGAGGCTGTAGTGGCCCGTCGAGGTCCACACCTCTTCGCGCCGCACCACGAAGAAGTTGGTGGCGTTGCAGGTGGCGACGGCCCCGGTCGGGTCGAGCATCAGTGCCTCGTCGGCGCCCGCCTCCAGCGCCTGCAGGAGCGCTACGACCTCGTGAAGCTTGCTGTGGCAATTGAGCCTCTGGTCGAGGGTGTCCGGCGGCGGGCGTCTCACCGTCGAGGTAAAGAGGCTGACGCCGCGCTCCTTGACCTCGGGGTCGGCCTTTTTGTGCTCCGCGATGATCACCACGTTCGGCCCCCCGACGACCAGGCGAGGGTCTTGGGAGGGCGTCTTCTTGTCCCCGCGGGTGACCATGAGGCGGACGTGCACGCCGTCCGTCATGCCGTTGCGCCGGACAGTCTCGTGGAGGGCTGCCGTGATCTCCTGCCGCGTCATCCCGATCTCAAGTCCTATGGCCTTCGCGCCCTGGAAGAGGCGGTCGAGGTGCCTGCCGAGAAAGGCGAAGGCGCCCTCGTGCAGCCGCAAACCTTCCCAGACCCCGTCCCCGACCAGGAAGCCGGAGTCGAAGACGGAGATCCTGGCCTCCGCTCGGGGGAAGAACTCGCCGTTTATGTACACGAGCACGTCCTCGTTGCGTCTGTCCGGTACCGCCTCGTGCGTGCCCCTCTGCTGCATGAGATCTCCTCTCGCCACTCAGGCCGTCTCCGGGCGCAGTAAAGCACGAAGAACGCGTTTTAGGGGCGATGGCTCTCCCCGGCACCGAGAGACGGCCGTTCGGGAGCCCCCGCGGAAACCCGGCTGCCGGCGACGCGTATGATGCTCATGTGGACCATCCTCGAGAGAACGACGCGGCAACGGGCAACGGGCGCGCGGCGCTCGTGGTGAACACCCGTTCGCGCAGCGGGGAGCGAGTCTTCTTCAGGGCCCTGGATCTCCTGCAGGAGATGAAGGTGCCGCTCGGCGCGACTTACGCCATCAGGGACCCGGCGAGGTTGCCCGAGACGGTGCGGGAGGTCATGGAAGACGGTTCCGGGTACGAGACCCTGATCCTGGGCGGCGGCGACGGCTCGGTGAGCTCCGTGGTGGACTTTCTGGCGCACAGGCACGTCACCCTGGGCCTGCTGCCTTTAGGCACCGCGAACGACTTCGCCCGCACGCTCGGCATCCCTTCTGACGTGGAGGCGGCCTGCGACACGATAGCCAACGGCAAGGTCGTGGACGTGGACCTCGGCCTCGCCGGTGACAACTACTTCGTGAACGTCGCCTCCGTGGGCCTCGGCGTCGGGGCCACCGAGGCGCTGACGCCGTGGGCCAAAAAGAACATAGGGGCATTAGCGTACCCGGTGGCGGCCATCCGGGCGTTCCTGCGCCACGAGCCGTTCTCCGCCAGGCTCGTCTTCCCGGACGGGGACCACGAGCCCGTCGAGCACGAGAGGCTTTTGCAGGTGGCGGTCGGGAACGGCAGGTTCTACGGGGGCGGTATGGTCGTGGCGCCGGGCTCCGGCATCGACGACAGGACCCTGGACGTCTACGCCATCACGCTCGGCCGGCACCGCGACCTCCTCGGGGTGGCCCGCTACCTCAAGAGCGGGGACTTTATCCGCAACGAGAGCGTCAGCCAGTACCGCACCACCCGCGTGCGCCTGGAGACGGAGCCCCAAATGCTGGTGAACATCGACGGCGAGCTCGTCGCCAGGACCCCCCAGGACTTCTCGGTGGCAGACAACGCCCTGAAGGTCCTCGTCCCGCAGGCCTCGACCGCGGCCCACCGCCACCTGTAGCATTTCAGCTAGTCGGCGCGCTACGGCTCCGCCTACCCTCTTAGCACGCCCTCCTCGGGGGCTTTCAGCTATCGGCCAGTCGTCTGGGCTTTTGCGTCCAGCGCTATCAGAGCCGCCGCCGACAGCGCGACCCGGTCTGACTCCGCGCGACAGGAAGCTGATTTGCTCTGAGAGCGAGGCCGTGAGGCCGAAGCGTACTGACCAGCTTTGCGTGCTTGCGTAGATTGGGGCTATTGCTACACTTCGGGATGCCGGTGGGGACCGAGGAGAGGAGCGGTGCGTGCGGCCTGAGGACATCGAAGGCCTGACCGTTGGGGGCCTGCTCGACGTGGTGAGGGAGCGGTGCCCGGACGACGACGCGCTCGTCTATCCCGACCGGGGCCTGCGCTACACTTACGGCGAGTTCGGGGAGGCCGTCGAGCGGTGCGCGGGGGCGTTGCTGGCGCTCGGCATCGGCAAGGGCGACCACGTCGCCGTGTGGGGCCAGAACGTCCCCGAGTGGGTGACGTTGCAGTTCGCGACCGGCAAGATAGGGGCCGTCCTCGTCACCGTGAACCCGGCCTACAGGTCGAGGGAGCTCGCGTACATCCTCGAGCAGTCCGACGCCGCCGCCCTCTTCCTTACGTGCGGCGCGAAGGACGCGGACTTCCTCGAGGTCCTCCTGAGCGCCGTGCCGGGGCTGTCGGGTGCTGTGGGGGGCGAAGTCTCCTCCGAAGAGTTGCCCTTCCTCAAGCACGTCGTGTTGATGGGGGAGCCTTCCGATGGGGAGCCCGTGATGGGGTTCGAGGAATTCCTGGCGGGCGCCGTCGGTGTCGAGGAGGTGCGGGGGCGGCAGGCGACGTTGTCGGCGGGGGACGTGATCAACATGCAGTACACCTCCGGCACGACGGGTTTCCCCAAGGGCGTGCAGCTCACCCACGCCAACATCGTCAAGAACGCCTTCTCTATCGGCGAGTGCATGAAGCTTGGGCCGGAAGACCGGGTGTGCATCCCGGTGCCGTTCTTCCACTGCTTCGGCTGCGTCCTCGGCACGCTCAACACCGTCAGCCACGAGGGCACGATGGTCCCCGTCGAGTCCTTCGACCCGGAGATGGTCCTCCGGGCCGTCCACGAGGAGCGGTGCACCGCGCTGCTCGGGGTGCCGACGATGTTCATATCCGAGCTCGACCACCCGGGCTTCGGCCGGTACGACACCTCCTCGCTTCGGACCGGGATCATGGCCGGCTCCCCGTGCCCGATGGAGGTGATGAAGAAGGTCGTCGACGTGATGGGGGCGAAGGAGATCACCATAGCCTACGGCCAGACCGAGTCCAGCCCCGTCATCACCCAGACCCGCACCGAGGACCCGCTGGAGATCCGGGTCTCGACCGTAGGCCGGGCCCTCCCGGACGTCGAGGTGCGCATCGTCGGCCTGATGGGCGAGGGCGATTGCGAACCCGGCGAGCAGGGAGAACTGTGGACGCGCGGGTACCACGTCATGAAGGGCTACTACAAGATGGACGACGAGACCGCCGAGGTGTTGGACGAGGACGGGTGGCTGCACACCGGGGATCTTGCGGTCATGGACGAGGACGGGTACGTCAGGATAACGGGCCGGGCGAAGGACATGATCATCCGCGGCGGCGAGAACGTGTACCCGCGCGAGGTCGAGGAGTTCCTCTACACCCACCCCGAGGTGAGCGATGTCCAGGTCTACGGCGTCCCCGACGAGAAGTACGGCGAGCAGGTCGCCGCCGCGGTAAGGAAGCGCCCCGACTCCGACCTCTCCCCGGAAGATCTCAAGGAATACTGTCAGGGCGAGATCGCGTACTACAAGATCCCGGCCTACATGGACTTCGTCGAGGACTACCCGATGACCGCGAGCGGCAAGATCCAGAAATACAAGCTCCGCGAGGCCGCCGTCGAACGCCACGGGTTGAAGAAGGTCACGGGGGTTTGAGGCTTTAGGCGTCGGAGTTTGGCAGGTTTCGGTTGCCGCGACGCACCGGGCGACCCGCCGCTAGGGAAGGAAGCTGCCGGGCGTTTCACCTACGCGACGCCGCGGGACGGGTGTGATCTCTCCCGGGCACGAAAAAGGGCCGGAGCCTTTCGGCCCCGGCCCCCGAGTTCGGTCTTGCGTTACCGCCTGGCCGTGCGTCCGCCCACTAGCGCGCGGTAGATCGCGAGCAGGATGATCGCGCCTACGGTGGCGACGATTATGGTCCAGATAAAGCCGCCGCTGCCCACGCCGATGAGGCTCGTCAGGAAGCCACCGACGAAGGCCCCCGCGATACCGATCAGGATCGTGACGATGATCCCGCCCGGGTCGTCGCCAGGCATGATTAGCTTCGCTAGCGCACCAGCGATGCCGCCGATGATGATCCAGGCAATGATGCCCATGTCTTACCCCTTCTGTAGATTCTCGGTACTCACGCTATCTACCCTCAAGTACGTCTGGAGTAACCTGGGGTTGCGCGAGGGCGTCCGCCGCGCTTGCTATTATTGGCGCTGTTACAGGGAAGGGGAGGACGATGAACTTCGATCCCACCGAAGAACAACTCCGCTGGCGCGACCTCGCCCGCGACTTCGCCCGGGAGGAGATAGCGCCCCGCGCGGCCGATCTGGACCGCGAGCAGAGGTTCCCCTACGACATCGTCGCCGAGATGGCCCGGCTCGGCCTCATGGGCCTGACGCTGCCGGAGGAGTACGGCGGGTCGGGCGGGGACTTTGTCGGGTACAACCTGGCCCTGGAGGAGATCTCGCGCGCCGACACCTCCGTCGGCATCACGATGGAGGCCCACATCTCCTTAGGCTGCGCCCCGCTGGCCGCCTACGGCACACCAGAACAGAAGAACGAATACCTCACGAGGTGCGCCACGGGGGAGAACCTGTGGGCTTTCGGGCTGACGGAGGAGAACGCCGGGACCGACGCCGGCGGCACCGAGACCACGGCCGAGCTCGACGGCGGGCACTGGGTAATCGACGGGTCGAAGAAGTGGATCACGAACGGCGGCACGGACATCACCGCGGGCGTCACGGCCATCGCCAGGACGGGCAGGCGCGAGAACGGCAAGCCCGAGCTTACCGCCATCATCGTCCCCCAGGAGACCCCCGGGTTCACCCGCGGGCCAGGCTACGAGAAGCTCGGCTGGCGAGCCTCCGACCAGCGCCAGCTCTTTTTCGAGAACTGCCGAGTGCCCGAAGGTAACACTTTAGGCGAGCGCGGGCGCGGCTTCGCCCAGTTCCTCCAGACGCTCGACGCCGGGAGGGTCGCGGTCGGGGCTTTGTCGGTCGGTCTGGCGCAGGCGTGCCTGGATGCGGCGCTCGCGCGGGCGAAGGAGCGGAGGCAGTTCGGGCGCTCGATCTCAGGGTTCCAGGCCATCCAGTTCAAGCTGGCGGACATGGCTATGGAGGTCGAGATCGCGAGGAACATGGTGCTCAAGGCGGCGTGGATGAGGGACAGGGGCCGCCCCTTCGGGCGCGAGGCGAGCATGGCCAAGGTCTTCGCCTCCGAGACAGCGAAGCGGGCGGCGGACCAGGCGGTGCAGATCTGGGGCGGGGAGGGCTTCATGGAGGGGAGCGCGGTCGCGCGGTACTGGCGGCAGGTCAAGATCAACGAGATAGGGGAGGGGACGAGCGAGATCAACCGCCAGATCATCGCCCGCAGCCTACTGAGGGGGGAGAACGCTGAGGCCACAAAGGAAGGGATGGCCGCGCAGTGAGAGAACCGGGCCGGCGTCGAGGAATCCGCTGGGTGGCCGCGACGCCGGCCTTGACGTTCGCCCTGCTCGCGACGGGTTGCCTCACCCTTACCAACCACAGCCAGTCGTGCACCTCATCAAGCGGCCTGATCGGCCCCAGCGAGTTCTCGTGCTCCGGGACCGCGGAGACCGTCAAGGGCGAGGGGTCCCTGACCTTCGACGGGGAGGACGACTCGGACCCCGATTACGTCATGGACCTCACCGCGAGCGTCGAGGGCGGCAGGATGGACGTCTTCGCCGACAGCGTGGACGATGGCCGGGAGGGCGGCGAGGTCTCGCCCGGGAGCCCGCTCCGGATACGGGCCGTCGTGCCTTCTTCGGACGAGGACGTGAGCGTCACCCTCAGCGTCAAGGGTGGCGAGGAGGCCGAGGTCAGGGGACTGGCCTACGAGGCTACCTTTACCGAGGCGGAGTAAGCGGAAGGCATCTTCGAAGGGCCCCAACGCGTCGATGATACGAGGCTCACGGTGAGCCACCGTGCCAACCAGCCGGGCCCCGCACGAGTGGGCGCTGGCCCGACCTGAAGCTCCTCCTGACTCGACCCTAGAGGGACCGCCCGTTGGGCCGGGTGGCGCAAGGGGCGGGCCCGGACTAACATGGCGGGGTACAGTCGATCCGGGCCGAGGGGAGAGGATGACCAGGATCGGGACCCACGTGGACCCGCGAAGTGCCGCGTTCCGCGAGAACGTCGAGGCCTTCGAAGCACTCCTGGAGGACCTCCGGGACCGTTCCGCCGAAGCCCGCCTGGGGGGCGGGGAGAAGGCCAGGCAGCGCCACGAGGGCCGCGGCAAGTTGCCGGTGCGCGACCGCGTCGAGATCCTGCTCGACCCCGGCACCGCCTTTCTGGAGCTCTCGCCGCTCGCCGCCCACGGGATGTACGACGGGCGGGTGCCGGCCGCGGGCCTGGTAACGGGCGTCGGGCGCGTCTGCGGGCGGGAGGTCGTGGTCGTGGCGAACGACGCGACGGTGAAGGGCGGCACCTACTACCCGATGACCGTCAAGAAGCACCTGCGGGCCCAAGAGGTCGCCGAGCAGAACCACCTCCCGTGCGTGTACCTGGTGGACTCGGGCGGGGCCTTTCTGCCGCTCCAGGACGAGGTCTTTCCAGACAGGGACCATTTCGGGCGCATCTTCTACAACCAGGCCAGGATGAGCGCGAAGGGCATACCCCAGGTAGCGTCGGTTATGGGCTCCTGCACGGCCGGCGGCGCCTACGTGCCGGCGATGAGCGACGAGGTCGTGATCGTGAAGGGCACGGGCACGATCTTTCTCGGCGGGCCCCCGCTCGTGAAGGCCGCCACCGGCGAAGAGGTGACGGCCGAGGAGCTCGGCGGCGCCGACGTCCACGCCCGCCTCTCGGGCGTGGCCGACCACTTCGCCGAGAACGACGAGCACGCCATAGCCATCGTGCGCCAGATCGTCGAGAACCTGAACCGGCCCGAAAAACGTGTGCCCTGGACGGTAGAGGAACCGGAGGAGCCCGCCCACGAGCCCTCCGAACTCTACGGGGTCGTGCCGGCGGACTACCGGCAGGGGTACGACGTCAGGGAGGTCGTGGGGCGCATCGTGGACGGGAGCCGCCTGCACGAGTTCAAGCCCCTCTACGGCGAGACGCTGGTCTGCGGCTTCGCCCGCATAATGGGCCACCCGGTCGGGATCCTCGCCAACAACGGCATCCTGTTCTCCGAAAGCGCGCTCAAGGGCGCCCACTTCGTCGAGCTGTGTAGCGCCCGCGGCATTCCGCTCGTCTTCTTGCAGAACATCACGGGCTTCATGGTCGGCAAGGCCTACGAGGCCGGCGGCATCGCCAAGGACGGGTCGAAGCTCGTGATGGCCGTCGCCAACGCCAACGTGCCGAAGTTCACCGTCGTGGTCGGGGGCTCCTTCGGCGCCGGCAACTACGGGATGTGCGGCCGGGCCTACTCGCCGCGCTTTCTCTGGATGTGGCCCAACGCCCGCATCAGCGTCATGGGCGGCCCGCAGGCGGCGAACGTGCTGCTGACGGTCCAGGAGGACAACCTCGCCCGCGAAGGTAGGGAGATGACCGAGGAGGAACGCGACGAGTTCCGGCGCCCCATCCTGGAGAAGTACGAGGAGGAGGGCAACCCCTACCACTCCACCGCCAGGCTCTGGGACGACGGCGTCATAGACCCGATAGACACCCGCACGGTCCTCGCCCTCGGCCTCTCCGCCGCGGCCAACGCGCCCCCCGAAGAGACGAGATTCGGCGTGTTCAGGATGTGAATCGAAAGGCCCATGGTAGTCCTTCGTAGCAGGAACGAGATCGAGGGCTTGAGGCTCGCGGGCGACCTGGTCGCCCGGGCCCTCGAAATGCTGCGTCCTCGCGTCCGTCCGGGCGTTCGCTTAGATGAGATCGACCGCATCGTGGAGAGATTCCTTCTCGCCAACGGCGCCGGGTCACCGTACAGGGGCTACCAGCCGACGCCATCCGCCCCGCCCTTCCCCGGCACCATCTGCGCCTCCGTGAACGAGCAGGTGGTCCACGGCATGCCGTCGCGCAGGAAGCTGCGCGGGGGAGATGTCGTCGGGATCGACGTGGGGGCCGTGCTCGGCGGCTGGATCGGGGACGCCTGTTACACGTACCCCGTCGGGGAGGTGTCTCCGCGGGCCAGAGGACTGCTGGACGCCTCGATCGAGTGCCTGGAGGCGGGCGTGGCGGAGGTGCGGCCCGGCGGGCGACTCGGGGACGTTGGGGCCGCCATCCAGGAGCTGGCGGAGTTCCACGGGTACGGGGTGGTGCGGGAGCTCGGGGGGCACGGTGTGGGCAGGAAGCTGCACGAGGAGCCGCACGTCGAGCACTTCGGGCGGCGGGGGCGCGGGCTGCGGCTGCGGGAGGGCATGGTCTTCACTATCGAGCCGATGATCAACGAGGGAGGCCCGGAGATCCGGCTTCTAGGCGACGGTTGGACCGTGGTGACCGCGGACGGAAGCCTGTCGGCCCAGTACGAGCACACCGTCGCCGTGACGGCCGACGGCTGCGAAATCCTGACCCCCTGGCATCGCTACACGAACGGGGGCGCGGCGTCCGCATGAGCGGCTCTTCGGGTACCTGAGAGCCGCGGGCACAACGCGGCGCCTGCCGTGGGAAGGGCCGGGGGCCTCGATGGTCCTCGGCTCTCGACTCCGACGAGCTCGTGACGGCCCGATGGTAGACCGCGTCCGACTCGCGTGCGGTCGGCCCGATCTTGCGGCGTGGCGCGAGGCCGAGTTCGTGGTGCCCGTGGTACGGGAGTGTGAGAGAGTGGGCGGGCTGGAAGCGGACGTCTGACGGCCGGGGGATCATGCCTGGAGATTACGAGCACCTGCGCAGGACGGAGGAGGGGGCGGTTACTACCGTGAGCCTCGCGCGCCCCGAAGCGCGCAACGCCATGAACGCCGCGCTCATGGCGGAGATCACGCGCTGCTTCGATGACCTGGCGGAGAGCGAGGATGTCCGCGTCGTCGTGCTCGGCGGCGAGGGGCCCTCGTTCTGCGCCGGGGCGGACGTGGGATACATGCGTGAGACGGCGGAGCTCTCCTACGAGGAGAACCTCGAGGACGCCAGGCGGCTCGCGGCCACGTTTCGGGCGATCGACGAGTGCCCGAAGCCTGTGGTGGCAAAGGTGAGGGGGGCCGCGACGGGCGGGGGGGCGGGTCTCGTCGCCGCCGCCGACGTGGCGGTGGCCGAGGAGGGGGCGTGGTTCGCCTTCCCGGAGGTGCGGCTCGGCATCGCGCCCGCCACCATAGCTCCTTTCGTCGTGCGCAAGATCGGGGCCTCCCGCGCCCGCTCCCTGTTCTTGACGGGCGAACGCTTCGGCGCGGCGCGGGCGCGAAAGATCGGGCTCGTCCACGAGTGCGTGCCGGCCGAAGGGCTCGACGCGGCGGTCGGGGAGAAGGTCGGGCAGCTGCTGCGGGGCGGCCCGCACGCCCAGGCCGCGGTCAAGGTGCTGCTGCGGCAACTCGAATCGGTGGAGCCGATGGACGCGCCAGGCCTGATGTCGCGCCTGATAAGCGAGCTCAGGATCGGCGAGGAGGGCCAGGAGGGGCTGTCCGCTTTTCTGGAGAAGCGGGACCCGCGCTGGAGGGACGGCGCATGACCTTCCGCAAGCTCCTGATCGCCAACCGCGGCGAGATAACCGTGCGAATCATACGGGCCTGCCGCGAACTGGGCATAGAGACCGTCGCCGTATTCTCGGAGGCCGATGCGAACGCGATGCACCGCCGCCTCGCCGACGAGGCCCACCCTATAGGCCCGGCCCCCGCCTCCGAGAGCTACCTGAACGTCGAGAGGCTGGTCTCGGTGATCGAGGGGTCCGGCGCGGAGGCCGTCCATCCCGGCTACGGCTTCCTCTCCGAGAGCGCGGCCTTCGCCCGTGCCGTGGAGGGGTCCGGCGCGGTCTGGGTCGGTCCCCCTCCGGCGGCGATGGACCTCGTCGGCGACAAGGTGCGGGCCAAGGACCTCGCGCGGCGGGCCTCCGTGCCGACCGTGCCGGGGTTCGACGGCGAGGGGGCGGACGAGGACCGCCTCGCAAAAGAGGCCGCCCGGATCGGCTACCCGGTCCTCGTGAAGGCGAGCGCCGGGGGAGGGGGACGCGGGATGCGGGCCGTCGCGCGCCCGGAGGACTTCGCGGAGGCCCTGCGGGGAGCGAGGCGGGAGGCCGAGGCGGCCTTCGGGGACGGGTCGGTCTTTCTGGAGAAGCTGGTGGAGGACCCGCGGCACGTCGAGGTGCAGGTGATCGGGGACGGTCACGGCAACGTCCTTCACCTCGGCGAGCGGGAGTGCTCGATCCAACGCCGCCACCAGAAGGTCGTCGAGGAGGCGCCTTCCCCGGCCCTGGATCGGGAACTCCGCGAGGAGATCTGCGCCGCCGCCGTCCGCCTGGCCCGCGAGGCCGGCTACCGCAACGCCGGCACCGTCGAGTTCTTGCTCGAAGGCGAGAGCTTCTTCTTTCTGGAGATGAACGCCCGCCTCCAGGTCGAGCACCCCGTCACCGAGCTCGTGACCGGCCTCGACCTCGTCCACCTGCAGCTGGCGGTCGCCGCGGGGGACGCCCTGCCGATACGCCAACCGGACGTCGCCTTGCGCGGTAGCGCCATCGAGGTCCGCCTCTACGCCGAAGACGAGAAGGGCCTTCCCGCGGGCGGGAAGCTGCTGGGGTTCGCCCCACCGGAAGGACCCGGCGTCAGGAACGACGCCGGGTTCGAGGCGGGGGACGACGTCCCCCTCGACTACGACCCGATGCTGGCGAAGCTGATCGTCGCCGCCCCGGACCGTCCGACCGCCGTCCGGCGCCTCCGCTCCTCCCTGGCGGACTACGGGGTCGCGGGTCTCCCAACGAACCTCCCGCTCCTCCGCCGCATCGCGAATCACCCCGCGTTTCTCAGCGGCGACACTACCACCGGCTTCCTGGAGAGGCACGGCCTCTCGGAACCACCGCCACAAAAGCCGGTCCCGCGCGAAGCCCTGCTCCTGGCCGCCGCAGCGGAGGTCACACGCTTCCGCCCGACCGCAGAGCCCTTCGAAGCCGGACCATGGCGCCTGCTCGGCTCGACGCGCCTCCGGTACACGGTCGGGGGGGAGACCCGCGAGGTTTTGGCCGAGCGCGCCCGCGGCGGGCGCCTCTCCCTGCTCCTCGACGGCGAGACGTCGTCGGCGGAGGTCGCACGGGCGGAGAACGGTCGCTTGCGCGCGACCATCGACGGATCACCCCTCTCCGCGCGCGTCTTCGTCAACGAAGGTTCCGTGACCGTCCTCTCCGGCGGCGAGGAACACGTGTTACCGAAACCCTCGCCTCCAGGCGTCGAAGGCTCGATCTCGGGGACTGCCGCCGGCGGCCTGACCTCTCCGATGCCGGGCACGGTGGTGCGGGTGCTCGTCGCCGAAGGGGACGAGGTCGAGGAGGGGCAACTGCTGCTGGTCCTCGAAGCCATGAAGATGGAGCAGCCCTTCACCGCCCCGCATGCCGGCAGGGTGAGTTCCCTACCCTTCGAAGAAGGCTCGCTGGTCCCCGGCGGCGCCGTGCTCGTGGGGCTGGAAGAGACGCCGGGGCGGGAGGGGCCGTGATAGCGGGCGCCCCGGGTCGGACCAGGAGGACCTGACCGCATCCGCCTAGAGAGCGAGCGGACCAAAAGCACACTTGACACAAACGCGCGGCGTCGCTACATTGTATACAATGAAGGAATCGGAGAATGCCTTGACGAAAAGCGAGCGAAAGTCCGGTTCTTCGCGGGTCTTCGAGAGGTTGCGGCGGGCGATCCTGGAGGGCGAGTATGCCCCGAACGAGCGTTTGATCGAGGAGCAGCTCGCTGAGAGGTTGCGGGTCAGCCGGACGCCCATCCGGCAGGCGCTGACGATGCTCGAGGCGGAGGGTCTCGTCGAGATCGAGCCGAACAAGGGGGCGGCGGTCCGGTCCTTCAGCGTGCAGGACGTATGGGAGATCTACGACCTGCGGGCCGTGCTCGAGGGCCACGCCGCGCGGCGGGCCGCCACCCGGATCGGCCGCGAGGAGCTCGACCGGCTGTGGGGGCTCGCGCGAGAGATGGAGGGCAAGGACCGCGACCAGTTCCTGAGCCACGAGGAGGAGATCCGGTGGCTCGTGGGCGCCAACGGCGAGTTCCACGGCATCATCGCCGCCGCCGGGCGAAACCCGCGCCTCGAGCAGCTCATCCAGCGGACCGTGCAGGTGCCGCTCGTCTTCAAGGCGTTCTACTGGTACACGCCCCACGAGCACGTGATCTCCAACCACTATCACCGCCAGATCGCCGGCGCTTTGGAGGCCGGCGCCGCCGAGAGGGCCGAGATCGTGATGCGCGAGCACGTTTACGAGGGCCGGGACTTCGTCATAAGAGCGCTGAAGGAGGATATGGATGCGTAGCCGGCGGGGAGAGCGGTGAGCGAGATGCACGATGGCGGGCGTCCGCTCGAAGGGCTGCGCGTCGTCGAGATGGGAAGCCTGCTCGCCGGCCCTTTCTGCGGCCAGCTACTCGGGGACTTCGGGGCCGAGGTCATAAAGGTGGAGCCGCCCGGCAAGGGAGACCCGATGCGCGTGTGGGGACGGCACCAAAAGGAGGGCCGCACCCTCTGGTGGCCCATCATCGCCCGCAACAAGAAGAGCGTCACGCTCAACCTGCGCGAAGAGGAGGGGCAGGAGCTCGCGCGCCGGCTCATCACCGAGGCGGACGTGCTCGTCGAGAACTTCAGGCCAGGGACTATGGAGAAGTGGGGGCTCGGTTACAGGGAGCTCTCGCGGCTCAACCCGGGCCTCGTCATGGTGCGGGTCTCGGGGTTCGGGCAGACGGGGCCTTACCGGGACCAGGCGGGGTTCGGGTCCGTGGGGGAGGCGATGGGGGGGATCCGGCACGTCACCGGCTTCCCGGATCAGGCCCCGCCCCGCACCGGCGTCTCTTTGGGCGACTCGCTCGCCGCCACCTTCGGGGCCCTCGGCGCGCTCACGGCCCTCTACCACCGCGAGGCCCACGGCGGCCGAGGCCAGGTCGTCGACGTGGGCATCTACGAGGCCGTGCTCGCCCTCATGGAGAGCACCATCCCCGAGCACGTCCTGACCGGGCACACCCGGGGGCGCACCGGTACCGTGTTGCCGTTCGTGGCTCCCTCCAACATCTACCCCACAAACGACGAGGATTACGTCCTCATAGCCGGCAACGCCGACAACGTCTTCAGGCGGCTCGCGAAGGCCGTCGGCCACCCCGAGTGGGCAGAGGACGAGAGGTACGCCACCCACCACGCCAGGGGCGAGAACATGGAGGAGCTGGACGCCATGATCTCGTCCTGGACCCGCGAGCGCACCGGCGAGGAGGTGCTCGGGGCGATGGCCGAGGCCGGGGTGCCGGCGGGCAAGGTCTTCACGGCGGCGGACATGGTGGAGGACCCGCACTACGCCGCCCGCGAGAATATCGTCGAGGTAAAAGACCCGGAGATAGGTCTCTTCCCCATGCAGAACGTGGTGCCGCGGCTCACCGAGACCCCCGGCGAGGTCCGCTGGACGGGCCCGGCCCTAGGTGAGCACAACGACGAGGTGTACGGTGGATTGCTCGGGATCGGCGAAGCGGAGCGCGAGAAGCTGCGCGAGGGAGGCATCGTCTAGTGTACGTCGAGATCGTGGACGTAGGCCCCCGCGACGGCCTCCAGAACGAGGACAAGATCCTCTCGCCCGAGGCCCGGGCCGAGCTGTGCGACCGGCTCGCCGCCGCGGGCCTCCCGCGCGTCGAGGCGGCGAGCTTCGTCAACCCGAAGAGGGTCCCGCAGATGGCCGGCGCCGAGGGGGTAATGGACGGCCTGAGCCGACGCGAGGACACCATCTACGCCGGCCTCGTCCTGAACGAGCGGGGCTACGAGCGGGCGGTCGGGGCCGGGGTGGACGAGGTCCGCTACGCCTTCCCGGTGACGGAGACGTTCGCGAAGAGGAACCAGAACACCACCGTCGAGGACGCCACGGCGCTCGCGGGGCGGCTCGTCGAGCGGGCGC
>DASYWA010000010.1:0-27122 GCA_035936475.1 Rubrobacter sp.
GGGGCGGGTGGGCGGCCCGTGCGGATAGATCCGGAGGATCCGACGGGGGAAGCGAAAGACACCGACGACATCCTCTACTACACGGAGGAGGGTGAGGCGTCCTCGCCGCCCGGCTTCTACGAGGACCCCGTGGTCCAGCCGACACTGTACCAGAGGTTCATGCTCAGGGGCGGCGGGCGCTACACGATCGAGTTCGAGCAGGTCGGCGAAGAGCCGCGCACGGTCATGGTGAACCTCTACTCCGACCCCGATAACCAGGAGGGGGCGGTCTACTTTCACGTCCCGTACCGGGTTTCGAAGCCCGGGGCGCGGTTGAAGATCGAGGTCTCGTCCGGGATGCCGCTCGACGGGCTACGCCTGGAGGTGGACCGCGACGCGGACGGCACCTTCGAAGAGAGCTGGATGCCCGAAGCCTCGGTCCTGGGAGAGAGGTCCAGAGACAGAACGGCGCCCACCACGAGGGCGACCCTCGACGGGCCCGAGGGCGACGATCCGCGCCTCGTCCTGAACGCCAGGGACCGGGGGTCACCCGACGAGCAGGCGCGAGCCTCCGGGGTCGGCATCACCTACTACTGGACAGGTGGCTCCGGGCCGAGGATCTACACCGGCCCGATTCCAGTAAAGTACGGGGACGACGTTACTTATTGGTCCATAGACCGCGCCGCGAACGTGGAGTGGCGTCGCACGCTCGACGTCGGCCGGAGGTAGCGCGCCGACTCCCGCTCACAGCGCCCCGAACGCCGCCGCGACGGCCCCCGCGGGAGACCTCGCCAGGATCACGTGATCCCCAAGGTCCCAGCTCCCCAGCGACACCACCGGCCGCCCCATCTTCAGCGCCAGCCCCAACTCCGAGAGCGTCCCGTACTCTCCACCGACGGCGATCACCACGTCCCCCGAGCACACCACCGCCAGGTTTCGCGCCTGGCCCGAGCCCGTGGCAACGGAATAGGACAGGTATCCGCTTGCCCGGTCCCGGTCTTCGTCCGGCAGGACGCCGATGGCCGTACCGCCGTTCTCCGTCGCCCCGCGGGCTGCGCCCTCCATGACCCCGGAGAGCCCCCCGCAGACGACGATGCCGCCCCTCCTGGCTACGAGCTTCCCGACCTCGCGCGCCTTCTCGTAGAGCTCCCCGGTGGCAACGCCGGAGCCGACGACGGCGACGTAGGTCCCGGCGGGGTCGTCTACGGCGTCCACCTGGACCACTCTTCGCCCGGATCGCGCAGCAGGAAGCGCATCGCGTCGAGGAGCATACCCAGGGGACGTTCGGCCCAGGAGCGTCCCGGTTGGGGGTCCCTCCGCAGCAGGTAGAGGCCGAGTTGGAGGTGGCGCCAAAGGATGCGGGCCTCGATGGTCTCGACGCCGTCCGGGGGGGCTACCTCCCCGTAGCCTTCGAGCATAGAGGGCACGACCCGCAGCGGGACGCCGGCGAAGTCCCAGGCGGGGTCGCCCCACCCCGAACCGCCCCAGTCGAGAACGGCCAGGTACTCCAGGGATCCGGCTTCGACCATCACGTTCGTCGCCTGGGAGTCGCCGTGCAAGAAGCGCCGGCGCACGGGGGCGAGCGCCGCCGGGGCGAGGCGGTCGAGCCATTCGGAGAACCACCGCGCCTCGGTGGAGGTGAAGTATCCCTCTGATGAGATCTCGTCGGGCCAGGGACGGGGGTCGGGCATCGCTTCTAGCTCCAGGCCGGCGGCGGGGCCGTCCTCCGGGACCCCCGAGTGCAGGCGCGCGAGGTCGCGGCCGAGGTCCCTCCAGGCTCCGGGGGCTCGCGCAGGGTCTAGGTCGAGGAGGCCCAGGGTCTCGCCTGGGACGCGCTCGAAGATCGAGTAGGGGACGGGCAGGAGGTCGCGGGCGTCGTCGAAGGAGATCATCGCTGGCGTCCGCACCCCGGCCTCCTTGGCCGCCGGAACCGCCACAGACTCCTTGCGCGCCGCGGCGACGAATGCGGGATGGTCGCGCGGGACGCGGAGGACGAGGTCGTCCCCTAAAGGGTAGATCCTGTTGAAGACCCCCACCTCCGGCAGCGGCGAGGAGGCAGCCGCCTCGAGGCCGTGGCGGCGCGAGATCTCGCGCAGGACCTCTGCGTCTACCTGAGGAAAATCCGGAAGCGAGAACTCGGCCATGCTACTCCGCGGGGTGCTTGCTCGTCTGGCCGAGCAGGTAGCGGAGGAGGTCGACGGCCCCGGTCTTGCTCAGAGGCTCGTTCCAGTTGCCGCACTTGGGGGATTGGATGCAGGCCGGGCAGCCCCGCTCGCACGGGCAGCGGGTGATGACGCCCAGAGTGTCGCGGGCGAGGGAGGAGAAGGCGTCGAAGCCGCGCCGAGAGATGCCCACACCGCCGGGGTAGCCGTCGTAGACAAAGATCGTGGGCAGGCGGTTCTGGCGGTGGGCCGGCGTGGAGAGCCCGCCGATGTCGGCCCGGTCGCACATCGCGAAGAGGGGCAGCAGCCCGATCATGCCGTGCTCTCCGGCGTGCAGGGCCCCCCCGAAGCTCTCGAAGCTCGGACGGGCCCCGCGCGGGATCGGGGGGAGCGTGACCCACAGGGCCTGCGTCTCGAGCGTCACGTCCGGCAGGTCGAGCGGGTAGACCCCGAGCTCCTTCTCGTCCGCGACCCTCACCTTCTTGTAGAACGTCACGGAGTCCGTCGTCCTGACCCGTCCCCAGTGGAGGGTCGCCCCGTTCGGCAGGTCCACCTCCTCCACCTCCTCCACGATCTCCACGTCCGTCTCGACCTTGGGCTTGGTGTAGAAGTTGTTCGGCACGCGGCGGGCGACGGCCCGGTGCAGCCGCAGGTCCAGCTCCTCTATCTCGTAGGCCCTGCCGCGGTGCAGGTAGGTGGCGCCGGGGTGCAGCTCGCTCGGGGCGCGCGTCGCCTCCGCCGTGCCGATGAGCTCTCCTTCGGTGTCCGCTATGAGGACGGTATCGGAGGACGCCGAGCGTAAAGAGACGTTACGCGCGGGGCTGTCGGAGCGGGCGTAGATCAGGCGCTCCCCGCTCGCGGCGAGCATCCTGTCCTCCATCAGCGCCTTTGCCACGCCCCTGTAGGCTGGGCCGAAGTACTTCTCGTCCTCTGAGTCGAGCGGGGCCTCGTGGGCGGCCGCCAGCAGGTGCGGGCCGAGGATGTAAGGGTTCTCCATCGTCACCCGGGCGGCCTCGACGCGGCGGCCGAGGACGCGGGGAGGGTTCTCGAAGAGGAACTGATCCAGGGAGTCGCGACCCGCTATGTAGACGGCAAGGGAGGGATCTTTCCCGCGCCCGGCGCGGCCCCACTGCTGCCAGATCGAGGCGACGCTCCCCGGGTAGCCGCAGCAGACGACGGCGTCGAGAGCCCCAACGTCCACCCCGAGCTCGAGCGCGTTCGTCGACACGACGCCGAGCAGATCGCCGCTGAAGAGTCTCCCCTCGATCTCCCGTCGCTCGCGGGCGGTGTAGCCGGCGCGGTAGGGGGAGATCCTGCGCGCGCCCTCTACCCCGACCCGCTCGGCCGCGTAGCGGTAGATAAGCTCCGCCGCCTTGCGGCTCCTCGCGAAGGCGATGGTCCTGATGCCCCTGGAGACGAGGTCCGCGAAGACGAGCGCCCCCTCGGTCAAGAGGCTCCGCCGCTCCCCCTTCTCCTTGTCCAAGAGGGGCGGGTTGCGGAAGACCACACGCCGCGGCCCCGAGGAGGCCCCGTCGTCGTCCACGAGCGAGAACGGCAGGCCGGTCAGGCTCTCGGCGAGCTCCTGCGGGTTGGCTATGGTCGCGCTCGTGAGCACGAAGCGCGGGTCGCCGCCGTGCAGCTCCGCGACGCGCCTGAGCCTTCTCAAAACCGCCGCGACGTGGGAGCCGAAGACGCCGCGCAGCACGTGGGCCTCGTCGACGGCCACGATCTCCAGATTACGCAAGAAGTCGCCCCAGGCCTCGTGGTTTGGCAGGAGGCCGATGTTGAGCATATCCGGGTTCGTGAGGACGACGTTCGAGCGGCGCCGGATGTCCGCGCGCAGGGCTTGGGGGGTGTCGCCGTCGTAGGTGGCGGGGTGGACGCCGCGCAGGCCGAAGCCCTTGATCTTGCCTAGCTGGTCCTGGGCGAGCGCCTTCGTCGGGTACAGGAAGATGGACCGGCTCTTCGTCCGCCCAAGCGCGTTCTGGAACGCGGGTATCTTGTAGCAGAGCGACTTTCCGCTCGCCGTCGCCGTCGCCACCACCACGTTCTCCCCCGCCCGCACCCGCTCGTAGGCCTCCAACTGGTGCGAGTAGAGCCGTGACGCCCCCATCTTCCCCAACGCCTCGACCAGCTCGGGGTGCAACCCCGGCATCTTCACCAGCGTCGCCTCCCGCGGCGGCAAACTCGCCACCGTATCCCCCAGCGACCGCAGCGCGCGGCTGCCCATCTCTTCGAGGGGATTGGATTCCCGAATCGCCGTCATGCGTCCTTCTTCGGAAGATCCGGTAAAAGCATCAAGCCCCCGACCTCAACAAGCAAAAAACTGATAGCTGACGGCTATAACTCACGCCGGCCGGCGAAGGCGCGGCCGAGCGTGACCTCGTCTGCGTACTCGAGGTCCCCGCCGACGGGGAGGCCGCTGGCCAGCGCCGTTACCCGCACCGGCAGGTCCTTGACCTCGGCCGCGATGAACAGGGCCGTCGCCTCGCCCGTGGTGTTCGGGTTGGTGGCGATGACGAGCTCCTTCGTGCCCTCGTTGCGCACGCGCTCGACGAGCTCCGCTATGCGGAGGTCCTCCGGCTCGACGCCATCGAGGGGCGAGAGGGAGCCGCCGAGGACGTGGTAGAGGCCGCGGTACTCGGCGGTGCGTTCTATCGGGCCGATATCGTAGGGGTCCTCGACCACGCAGATCGCCGACCGGTCGCGGCGGGCGTCGCGGCAGATCTCGCACTCCTCGGCCTCGGTGAGGTTGAAGCAGCGGGCGCACGGCTTGATCCGCTCCTTGACCTCCTTGAGCGCCTCGGCGAGCCCTATGGCGTCATCCTTCTTGCCCCGGATGACGTGGAAGGCTATGCGCTGGGCGCTCCTGGGCCCTATGGAGGGGAGCTTGGAGAGCTCGGTTATCAGCCGCTCTACGGGCCTGGCGTAGGTCGCCAAAGAGCCTCTACATCCCCGGAAGGTTGAGGCCGAGGTCCCCGAGGCCCCCGGTGACGCCGCCGAGCTTCTTGTTGGCGAGCTCCTGGGAGGAGTTCATGGCCTCGTTCACGGCCGCCATCACCATGTCCTGGAGCATCTCGACGTCCTCGGGGTCGACGACCTCCGGGTCGATCTCGATGGATACGAGCTCCATCCCACCGGTCATCGTCGCCTTTACCGCGCCGCCGCCCGCGCTCGCGGAGACGGTCTCCTTGGCGAGCTCCTCCTGGGCCAACCGCATCTGCTCCTGCATCTGCTGGACCTGGGCCATCATCTTGTTGACGTTCTGCCGCTTTCCCAACGCGTTCCCTCCTCGTCCCAAAAGGTCTCGGCGAGATCCGCGCCCGCCATCCAAGTGAGTTTAAACGACCCGTCGCGGTTCGCCCACACCCGGAGGTCGAGACGCGGTGACCTTGCGGCTCTCTTCGAGAGCTTGTCGAAGACCTCGTGGCCGGGGTTTCGCTAATCGCCCTGCTACCTTTTCCAGCGACGCCTTCGGGCGGTTGAACCTGTTGGCGATCAGGCCAACGGCGGTCTTGACGACGAGCGCGAGATAGACCAACCCGGCCCCCCTTAGCGCGGCGCCGCCTGGTCGATCCAGACTATCGTAAACGGCCCGCCCGGCCCAACCGCGTCCCGCCGCGCCTCGGCAGCGGCCGGCCCGTTTGCCCGCGCAACCGCTTTTTGAGCGCACGCCGGGAGCCGCACCCCGGACTTTGGGGCGCTATCCCCCCTCTTTCTGGCCCAACGGGCCGAAGCCGCGCATGATCTCGAACACCTCGGCCTCGCTGCGGATCGTCTCGCCGCTGGCCTCCGGCGCACCGAACCGCGCCCCTGGAACGTCGGCCCGCGCCACGGTCTCGTCAGACCCCGCATCGTCCCGCCCCGCCGGAGGCTCCTCCCGAAGTGGGGCCGCTTCGGGGACGGCGCCCCGCGCGACGGGCTCCTCCTTCGGCATGTCCCGCAGGGGTCCTCCGGTGGAGATCGGAGCGGCATCGGGCTCCTCTCCCGCGGACCGGACCTCCAGGCGCGGCCTCGAACCGATGCGCTCCTCCAGGACCTCTCCAAGGACTTCGGCGTGCTTGCGGTCCTTCGCCATCTCCACGTAGAAGCCCTGGTCTTCCGGGAAGGCCAACGTCAGCACTCTTCCGTCGAAACCCTCCACCCGCGCCTCGCCATAGACCGCCGCGCTCAGCGCCTGCTTGCGCCGCTTCAGCTCGCCGATGATGTCGGCCCACTGCCCCGTGAGGTCCGCAGCGGCCTGGCCGGCCTCCGCTTCCCCGGGCGCAGCCTCTGCCGGCCCCGATTCGTCGGATGCGAGCTCCGCCGGAGCTTCCGTGGCCTCGCCGGAAGGCGCCGGCCGCTCCGCAGGCGTGGATGGCGCCGACTCGGGGACCGGCGGGGGCGTCGCCCGTGCGTGGGCCGCGAGGCCGCCGTTTTGGGCTGCCTTCTCCAATCTTTCCAGGCGGGCCATGAGGTTCTCGACGGAGGGTTCGGTGTAGTCGCAGGCGAGCTTGAGGAAGGTCAGCTCCAGCTCCAGCTTCGGGTCGCCGCCGCGACGGACGCGGCCCAAGGAGTCGCCGAGGGCCTCGACCAGACGCACCACCTCGGCGGTCGGGACCGCGTTGGCCTGCTCTTCGAGCGGCGCGCGCTCCTCGGCGCCGACGCCCGCGAGGGCCACCTCGGGCGCGTGGGGCAGGAGCATCAGGTTACGGAGGTGGGAGAGGAGTTCGCCGACGAACTGCCCGAGGTCGCGGCCCTCGTTAGAGAGTCGGTCCACGATGCGTAGAGCGTCGGCGGCCCGGCGCTCGTGCAGGGCGTGCGTCGTCTCCAGCAGCGCCTCGGGGCCCACGCTGCCGAGCAGCTCGCGGACCATGACGGTCGTGATCTCCCCGTCCGCGAAAGACGAGAGCTGGTCGAGGAGGCCCTCCGCGTCCCGGAAGGAGCCCCGGCCCTCGCGCGCGATCACGGTGAGCGCCTCCGGCTCGACCGCTATGCCCTCGGCCTTCGAGATCTCCCCGAGCTTGGTCGCCAGCGTCTCGATGCTCGGCCGGCGGAAGTCGAAGCTCTGGCAGCGGCTGATGATCGTGGGCAGCACCTTGTGCTTCTCCGTCGTCGCGAGCACGAACACCACGTGCTCGGGCGGCTCCTCCAGCATCTTGAGTAAGGCGTTGAAGGCCTCCGTCGTCAGCATGTGGACCTCGTCGATGATGTAGACCTTCGTGCGCCCCGACACCGGCGCCAGGTTAACCCTGTCCCTGAGGTCCCGGATCTCGTCGATCCCGCGGTTGGAGGCCGCGTCCATCTCGACCACGTCGAGCGAAGAGTTGTTCACGATGGCCCGGCAACTGTCGCAGGTCCCGTCCGGATCGGCCGTCGGCCCCGCAGCGCAGTTCAGCCCCATCGCAAGCACCTTCGCCGTCGAGGTCTTCCCCGTCCCCCGCGGCCCGCTGAAGAGGTAGGCGTGGGCCACCCTTCCGGTCTCTATCGCCCGCCGCAAGGTGCGTACCACAGGCTCCTGCCCCACGACCTGATCCATCCGCCGCGGGCGCCACTTGCGGTAGAGCGAAGCGTGCTGCACTAGGAGGTCCTGCCGATCAAAAGAGTCACGCGGCTAGTATAGGTCAAGGCTGGCGCCTTGACAGCGATCAGCTTTCAGCCATCAGCCGTCAGCTTCCCCGCGTTCGGAGCAACGCAGTGGCGTAAATCGCCGCCTGGTACGGCCTACGGAAAAGGGACGAAGAAGGGGCAGACCATCGCCCCGAAACGACTAGCTGAAAGCCGAATGCTAAAAGCTGACAGCTAAAAAACCGCGCACCCCGCCGTCGACAAGACCCGGTCCGGCGAACTTCCGGCCGCCGACTCCGGCCTGGCTACCCCGCAGCACATGAGGTTACCCGCTTAGTGCTGCTACCTTCCGGTCCTGACACGGTTCGCGGGGCCCCATTGCCCGGGACCAGGCCATCAACGCCGGCCGCACCGGTTTCAACCGAACCCGGTTCGAGCCTCGGGCGGGGAATTAGGCCCTGCTAGGCGATCGCAGGTACAGGGCATCGCCATCTCCCCGCTTAGCGCGGCGCGCCAAGTGTAGCACGCCGCCTCCCTCCGGTCGGCGGCTTTCAGCCCGCTCCGCCCTGCGGGCTCCGCTCGTCAGCCCGCTCCGGCTTTCGCCTCCGCTCGTCAGCGCGCTTCGGGCCTGCTCCGCAGGCCCTCGCTCTCAGCCACGGGACCTGCCGCCCGAAAGCACAAGCGGAGCGTCTCTCTGCCGCCGTTCGTTGGACGGGCCTGGCAGCACCTACAAACGACTTCCTGAAAGCGGAGGCCGAAGGCCGGAGCGTGCTGAGAGCGAAGGCGGAGCCGGAGCGTGCGAGCAGGGACGGCTAGCCGGTCCTGCTCATGCCGTAGAGGACGTTGCGGATCTTGTCGTCGTAGGTGGTGTCGGTGGCCCAGATGCCGCCGCCTAGCTGGCCGATGTTCCGGATCCAGTACCCGCGCGCCTTCTGCGCGGCGCGGGCATCGTAGAAGCGGTCGTGGGGCTTGCCGATGGGCCTCTTGCCCGTGTAGGCGGCCATGTGGTTGATGTGCATCCTGACCCCCGCGCGGGCCGTCGCGGGCTTCTCGAAGTCGCGGGGCTCGTCGCCCACGATGCCGCCCTTCTTTATGCCGGCCATGTTCCACGGTTTGGAGTCGCCGCCGTAGCGGCCGTAGCCGGTCTCGACCATGGCCTGGGCGATTAGCACGTCCGGGGCTATGTTCCTGCGGGGGGCCAACTTGTAGTAGATCGGAATGGTCCGCATGATGTACCTGGTGCTGTCCATCTTGCGCGCGTACCGCTCGACCTTCGCCTTGTGGTGCCGGGCACCGCCCAGGATCTCGCCTGGGTCCCGCGTGCCCCCCGCCCGCTCCACCGTCTCGGCCTGCACGTGCGCGGCCAGCCCAAGGGCCAGAAACGCCGACAGAAAGACAAGCCCCACGTACCGCATCAAGCCCCCTCCAAGATCACACCGACCGGACCACAATACTGCAGCCTTCGGCCAAGCCAAGAAGCAAGACCTTTAACACCCCGACGCAAAATCGCTCCCCGGCCAGACGAGAAGAACGCTTCACCGGCCCGCCAGCCCGGGGAGGTGGAACGTAGTGTTGACGCCGTTTATCGGGGAGAATAGTATGTTTTGTGCTGTTCTAGGGGTGGCGTTTCGTTCTTCGAAACGCTGGGGCGCAAGGGAGGCCGGAGATGATCGACGAGAGGTTCAAGTCCTTTACCGAGGATTGGGCGCTGCCGGACCGGGCGATAAACGTGGACGAGATTCCCTGGGTCCCGCAGGGCGAGAGGGTATGGTTCAAGCCCTTGAGGTTCGACCTCGCCGCGGGGCGTTGGATCAACCTCCTCAAGGTCCAGGGCTCGGGACGGGTAAACCGCCACCGCCACTCCGGCGGCCAGGTAATGGGCTTCTGCACGAAGGGCTCCTGGCGCTACCTCGAGCGCGACTGGGTGGCGAGGCCCGGAACCCTCGTCTACGAGCCCCCCGGTGACATACACACCCTCGTCGTCGACGAGGGCGTCGAGGAGATGCAGACCCTCTTTATCCTAGAAGGCGTCATCCAGTACCTCGACGACGAGGACAACCTGATCAACCAGGACGACGTCTTCTCCAAGCTCGACCGCTACCTCGGCTTCTGCGAGCAGGAGGGCATCGAGCCTGTGGACCTGCGCTTCTGATGGGCGTCCTCGAAGACCTCAGGCTCGACGGGAAGGTCGCGCTCATCACCGGGGCGGCCCGCGGCCTCGGGGCCGGCATGGCGCTGGGCCTGGCTGAGGCCGGCGCGGACGTGGTGGGCCTCGACGTGGCCCCGATGGAGGAGACGGAAGAGAAGGTCTCCGCCACGGGCCGGCGCTTCCACGCCATGAACCGGAACCTCATGGAGACCAAGGCGGAGGGCGCGGCCGAGATCGTGGCTACTTGCGTCTCGGAGATGGGTCGGCTGGACATCCTCGTGAACAACGCCGGGATCATCCGCCGCGATTCGGCCCTGGAGTTCGGGGAGGAGGATTGGGAGGGCGTCATCCAGGTCAACCTCTCGGCGGCCTTCTACCTCTCGCAGGCCGCCGCCCAGCACTTCGTCGAGCAGGGGGACGGCGGCAAGATCATAAACACCGCCTCGGTCCTCTCCTACGAGGGGGGCATCACCGTCCCCTCCTACGCGGCGTCGAAGGCCGGCATCGCCAACCTCACGCGCGCGCTCGCCAACGAGTGGGCGCCGCTCGGGATCAACGTGAACGCCCTCGCGCCCAGCTACTACACGACCGAGCTCACCGGCGCCATCCGGGAGAACGAGGAGCGCTCCACGGCGCTTCTGGCCCGCATCCCGGCCGGGCGCTACGGGGAGCCCGAGGACCTCAAGGGCGCGGTGGTCCTGCTGGCCTCGGCGGCGGGCGACTTTATCCACGGTTCGGTATTGTCCGTCGACGGCGGCTGGCTGGGACGGTAGAGGGGCGTTCTGCATACCCACCCCCCACTCGTTGTGCCGCCTCGTATGCGTTACCACGTCGTAGAGATCCCCTAAGCCGGGCGAGGGCGGGACACCCCGTCCTCGCCCGGCTTAAACCGTCGTCCGCGCGGCCTGCTCGCTATAGATAGCCTGGGGTAGGTACCGTAAAGGGTGTTTGGTGAGCCAATGGACGAGGCGCTCGGCCGGACGAGGGGCTCTCGGCGCGTTTTCGAGCGAGTTGCAGCACGGTCGCAGTAAACGGTGACCCGAGGGGGTGTCGCGGGACCCGTTCGGAAGTCCACGGGGATCCCGTGTTCTGCTGCAAAAGGGCGGGAAAAGCGGAGAGGGAGGGATTCGAACCCTCGAGACGGCTTAACACCGCCTACGCGATTTCCAATCGCGCTCCTTCGGCCAACTCGGACACCTCTCCAAGGCGACGGCCCCGAGTGTACCAAATCGCCCGTCGAGGATGGGGCCTAACTGGCCCCGGCGTCGCGCCTCTTGCCCCGCCGCAGGCGCGCCACCAGCAACACCAGCATCGTGAGCAGCATGAGGCCGTGGTTGGCGAGGAAGAACTCCCGGCCGTAGTAGGCGCCGTTGTAGTAGGAGACGGGGCTCGCCCAGGTCCAATCCGAGAGGGGCCAGAAGAGCGGGCGCACGTCGTCCACGTGGGTCAAGAAGTCCGCGAGCGTATGCCCGAGCCAGCCGAGTAGGAACCACAGGAGTATCTTCCGGCGGTCCCGGCCCCCAAGACGGAAGACCCGGTACAGGACGAGCAGCGTCACGACCGGCACGGCCGAGTGGAGCACGCTGCCGGTCCCGCCGAAGGGGCCAGTGAAGTAGATGGCCTGCAGCACCTCCTCCGTGTCCATCGAGGACCACCCGTCCCTGAGGTAGGCCGGGCCTATGTAGTAGGCGGTGCCGGCGAAGGAGGGCAGGTCCGGAAAGGCGGCGCCGACGGCGCCAGCGATGCCGACGGCCCGCCCGGCCTTCACGCCGTGCTTGGCGAGCGCCCAGGTAAAGAAGGCGTGGGAGTAGGTCTCCACGCTACCGGGCCTCGCCCGTTTTGGGTGCGGCGAGGGGCCGGATGACGGTCTTCGAGGCGTAGACGGCCCGTCCGCGCCCGTCGCCGCCCCGGCCGTTCGCCGGCGCGGCGGCGCGGACCAGGTTCGGGTGGCCTCCTTCGGCGCTACCCACCGTGGAGCCGGGCGGGCGGACGAACTGGGTCGAGGAGGTGGCGACGAGCGGCAGGCGCTTCTCGACGGAGGTCCGTCCGGCGAGGGTGGCGGTCGGCGCGATCAGGCCGAGCCCCGTCACGCCCAGGTAGAGCGCCACCCTCGCCCGGGTAGTGTCCACGTTCATCGTCGTCAACAGAGCACAGAAACAGGCCCTTCCCCTCTAGCCGGTGCCCTCGGTGGGGAGGCCTGCTTCGATCCAGTCCTGCTTGCCGCCCTCGTAGTCGGAGGCGTTCTCGTATCCTGCGGCCGTCAGCTCACGGACGACCCGCGTCGAGGAGTGTCAGGTGAAGTTGGAGCAGTAGGCGACTATCTCGGTGCCCCTGTCCTGCGCGAGGCTCTGGACCTGGTCCCGCCCCTCGTAGCGGACCGCGCCGGGCAAATGTTCCCGGTCGTAGGACGCCTCCCCGAGCACCTCCAGGAGGAGAAAGTCGTCCCCCCGCTCGATCTTCTCTTTGAGGTCCTCGCGGTCGATGGTCTTCAAGACGCTTCCTTTCTGTGGGTGTCGGGCCGCCTTATTCGACGGGTTCTAGGAGGGTCACCGGGATCTCGCGGTCCGTCTTTTTCTGGTAGCTCTCGTAGCTAGGGTACATCTCGACCAGCCGATTCCACAGTCGGCGCTTCTCCTCGCCCCCAACCTCCGAGGCCCGAACGTGGATCTTGCGGCCACCGGTCTCGACCGTCGCCTCCGGGTTTGCCCGGAGGTTGAGCCACCAGAGGGGCGGCTTCGGGGCGCCGCCGTTGGAGGCGACGATCGCATAGCGGCCCCCGTCTTCGAAGTAGAGCAAGGGCGTAGTCCTCTTCCGGCCGCTCTTGCGGCCGGTGGTGACGAGCAGGAGGACGGGGCTGCCGACGAGGCGGCCGCCGACCTTGCCGCCCGTGGCGCGGTAGAGGGAGGCGTGGATCTTCGTCGCCCACTTCTGCGCGGTGGCGATGGCGGCGTTGTAGGGGCGGCCCCGGTTCAACCTATCCCGCTTTCTCGGCCTGGCGGAGGCCGAAGACGGCCCAAAGCGAGAGGGCCAGGATCAGGGCGGCGCTGATGGCGAAGGCCGGGACGACGTTCTGGGGGTCGCCGGCCAGGAAGCCGCGGGCGGCGCCGAGGATGGCGGTGAACGGGTTCAGGCGGGCGACCGTCTCGATCCAACCCGTCAGCAGGTTCAGCGGCACGAAGACCGGGGCCAGGAAGAGGACGAGGAAGATAGGTGTTCGTATCACCGGCCCCGCCTGCTGGGTGCGCAGCATCATCGCGATGCCGGCCCCGAAGAGCGTCGCCGCGACGTTGGCGAGGATGGCGAGGGCTATCAGGCCGAAAAAGTCGAAGCCGCCGGTTATGGGCATGCCGGTTACGAGCGCCAGCACGGTGACGAGCGTCCCCGTCATGAAGGCCCGCACCAGGGAGGCCATGGTGTAGCCTAGGATGATCCCGTACCGGTTGGAGGCCGCGAGCATGAGCCTCCTGGCGAAGCCGTTCTCGAAGTCGCTCGCTATGGAGAACCCCGTGAACGCCCCTCCCATCGTGACGGCCTGCAACAGCGCCCACACGTACTGGAACGCGATGTAGCCGGCCGCGTAGTCGAAGCCGGGTATGTCCCCCACCCGCGTAAGGCCGCCCGCGAACGCGACGAAGAAGAACAGAGGAAAGAGCGCCGGCGCCAGGAACGCCGGGTTGGTGAAGTACTTGTAGGTCTGCCTGCCAGCGACCGCCCACGCGACTTGAAAGAAGCTGCCCATATCCTAGGCCACCCTCGTGCGCATCGAGGCCGCCGCCCCGCCGATGGCGAGCACCATGACGGCCACCGCGCAACCGAAGCCCAGCAGGAGGGCCTGCGCGTCCCAGCCGGTGATCACCAGGCTGCGGATGCCCTCGACCAGGTAGGAGATGGGATTCACCGTCGCTATGAACCGGAACCAGTCCTGCTCGATAAGGTCCCTCGGCAGGTTTATCGAGGACATGAAGATCGCGACGAAAAAGAGCGGGAACGCGCTCTCGACGGCCTCGACGGAGCCCGTCCGTATCGCCAGCATCGCGCCGAGGCCGCCGAAGCCGAGGGCCACGAGCACGGTAAACGCGACGATCACGAGCATCCCGGGGAAGCCGCTGCTGATGTGCACGCCCATCAAGAGCCCGAAGGCGAGAAAGACGACGCCCTGGATGAGACCGAGGGCCACCACGCCCGCGAGCATCCCGCTCAGGAGTGCTGCGGGGCGCATCGGGGTGAGGGAGAGCCGGTCGAAGAAGCCGTTTTCGATGTCGCGGGCGAGGTCGCTGCCGGCCGTGATCGCCCCGAAAAGCGAGGCCTGCACGAGCGGAAACGCAAAAGCGAAGTCCAGGTAAGAGTCCGTCGGGAACCCCGGCAACCGCGAGGCGGCGTCCAGGCCGCTCGCGTTTATGGAGAAGAACATCATCGGGAAGAGAAGGGCCGAGACGATGACCGCCGGCTGGCGCATCGTCCGCACCGTCGAGCGGCGGGCGAGCGCCATGACCTGCGTCAGGAACGAGGAGCCCGTCATCCTTGCGCCTCCTCGGCGTCCGTCGTCTCCTCGCCGTCTCCGGCGCCTTCGAGCGAGCGTCCGGTCTTGGCGAGAAAGACGTCGTCGAGGCTCGGCTCCTCCAGCCTGAGGTTCGAGACCTTCAAGCTCTCCCCGTCCAGGGCGCGCACCACGTCGGCCAGGTCCGAGGCCCCGCCGGAGAGGCGGACGGCCACCGTGCCGGGCTGGGAGGGGATCTCTTCCCCGAACCGCCCGAGCACGCCAACGACGGCGTCGCGCTCGGCGGGGCTCGCCGGCGTCGCCTCGACGCTGGGGCGTCCGATCTCGGCCTTCAGCGCCTCGGGCGTGTCCTCGGCCACGATGGTGCCTCGGTCGATGATCCCGACCCTGTCGGCCAGGACGTCGGCCTCTTCGAGGTACTGCGTCGTCAAGAACACCGTGACGCCCTCGTCCCTGGCGAGCCGGCTGACCTCGCTCCATAGGGCGCTGCGGCTCTGCGGGTCGAGCCCGGTCGTCGGCTCGTCGAGGAAGAGTATCTGCGGCTCGTGCACGAGCGCGAGCGCCAGGTCGAGCCTGCGCTTCATCCCGCCGGAGTAGCCGCGCACCCTCCGGTCGGCCGCCTCCTGAAGCCCGACCCGCTCCAGCAGCGCGTCACCCCGCTTCCGGCGGTCCGGGCGCGAGATACCGTGCAGCGCGGCCTGCAGATTCAGGTGCTCGCGGCCGGTCAGGAAAGGGTCGAGGGCCGCCTCCTGCAGCGCCGCCCCGATGGAGGCCCGCACCTGCGGTCCCTCCTTGACGATGTCGTAGCCGGCCACCCTGGCGGTCCCGCCCGTCGGCGGCAGCAGCGTCGTCAGCATCAGGACCGTCGTTGACTTGCCGGCCCCGTTCGGTCCGAGAAAGCCGTAGACCTCGCCCGGCTCGACGCGCAGGTCGATGCCGTCCACCGCGCGCGGGCCCTTCCTGAACTCCCTGACGAGCCCCTCGACCACTATCCCGCGGTCGCGCCCCACTACTACGCCGTCACCTTGAGGCCCATGAGCCTCTCGCTCTCCTCCCACAGCCTGCGCCGGGCGGCCGGGTCGTTGGCGATCTTCTTCGGCTCCAGGGGCTTGCGGTCGGAAAAGTACCGGCCGCTCACGCCCTCCACGTCGGGCGAGGAGGCGAGCCAGATCACGGTGTCAGCCCCCTGCTCGGGCGTCCTCATGAACGGCTTGCTGAGGCGGAACAGGATCGTCATCGGCCCCCGGTTGTTGGCGCCGAACCTGGTGTTGACCGCCCCGGGGTGCATGCAGGTCGCCGTGACGCCCGTGCCCTCAAGCCGCTCGGCGAGCTCGTAGGTGAACATGATGTTGGCGAGCTTGGTCATCCCGTAGACCGGGAAGCCCCTGTACTTCTCTCTGGACTGCAGGTCGTCGAAGTCGATGTCCCCCCACCGCTCGGCCTCCGAAGATACGGTGACGACCCTGCTCGGCGCGCTCTGCTTGAGCACGTCCAGCAGCAGGTTAGTGAGCAGGAAGGGCGCCAGGTGGTTCGTGGCGAAGGTGGTCTCGAGGCCGTCGGGGGTCTCGGTCCGCGTGCTCTGCACCAGTCCCGCGTTGTTGACGAGCACGTCGAGCCTGTCGTAGCGACGCTTGAACCCCTCGGCGAGCGCGCGCACCTCCGCCTGCGAGGCGAGGTCCGCGAGCGCCAGGTCCACGCGGCCGCCGGTCTGGGCCCGGATCTCCGCCGCCGCCTTCTCGCCCCGCTCGCGGTCGCGCCCGACCACCACGACGTCGGCCCCCATCGCCGCCAGCGCCAGCGCCGTTGCCTTCCCGATACCCGAAGTCCCGCCCGTGACCAGCGCGACCTTCCCGCCCATGCCGGAGTTATCCAAACCTGCTCCTCTTCGTCTCTAAACCTCGCGGGCGCCCTGAGTCTATACCCTGGCCGCCGACACCAACCCAGAGTCTCGACCCCGCCACGCCAGAAGTCCGTAACCGGGGCCACCTTCCGCGCCTCCAGGGCGCCGTCCAAAGGGACCCGGATGCCGACGAGCCTCCGGTGCCAGGGGTAGTGGCGCGGGATCTTTCTCAGGACCTCCGTCACGCCTCTTCCCGCGTTCGAGGGCCCGGCTTCGCCGAGGCGGCGAACGAGACACGAAGCGCGGAATCGCGTTTATCGCCCGCATCGGGATCCGTGGGGGCGGCCTCCGCTCTTGGGTGGCGGCTTCAGCCTCGGCGGTCCCCCACCTTCTCCCCGACAGACGCGGTCAGCACGCCGACGGCGACCGCCCAGGAGGCGACGTGCTCTGCCACGAGCGTGAGGACGCCAGCGACGGTCGTGCCCGGCATCAAACCCGAGAACAGGAGAAGAGATCCGGCACCAGCTGAGACATGAGCACCGCCGGGGCGCCCCTCCGGACCGTACGGGCCGTACGCCGCACGAAACCTACTGCCACCAGGCCGAGCACGACCGCCGCGCCGCCGTTCCCACGACCGTGAAAAACCCCGTCGGGCCCAGGCCCGGAGGGCGTTGGCGGGGCCTTCCGTCGGGCCCTCCGAGGACCAGCGCGAGCCCCGGCGATCGCGGGGCTCTTGCGCGGAGGCCTACGACGTCGGGGGGCGGCCCTAGGGAGTTGGCGTCGCCGCTACGGCCTCCGGGCTCGCGTCGTACCTGATCCGGTCGATCTGGGTGTAGACGGTCTTTTTGGGCTTCCTGCCGTCCAGCCAGGTCGGGAACCAGGAGTTGACCATCAGGTGCATGGGGTGTTGGGGATGCCGGTGTCCCAGCTCTTCATGGGCCTACCGTCTGCGTAGAAGACGACAGAGGCCTTGCCCGTGGAGGCGTCCCCGACGTAGTCGAAGCTGTAGTCGTGGAAGCCTGTGGTCGGGTCGAAGGGGAGCTGCATCGTGGTGGTGTGGGTCTGGCGGCCCCCCGCGTAGGTGGTGAACATGACGCGCCGGGAGGAGTCGTTGAAGATCTCGATGTCGATCTCCCTCTCGTAGTCCGGCGCGCGGTAGAGGAAGAAACCGGTTATGGAGCTCGGGGCGTGCGGCAGCTTCATCCGCGCGGCGTACTTCCCGTGGTGGTAGAGCTCGTTGGACCGAAGCTCGGCCCCCTGCAGCGTGCCGGCCGGTATCTTGAGCCGCGCGTTCCCGCCGGCGACGTCGACGTTGGCGGGGTTCAGGTGGCTGCGGCCCAGCGTGTGGTCTTCCTTGGTCCAGCGGGCGGCATCGAAGGTGTCGAAACCGTCGAAAAAGCCGGCCCCGACCGCCTGGGCGACGCCCGCGAGCAGAAACACTTGCACCGCGCCAACCGCGCATGCTACCCAAATGCCTTTCACGAACATGCCCCTCGCTTAGTAGGAGATTGATCTTAACACCTGCACCCACGGTCCAACCTACTCCACCCGGCCATTTTGTGGCGGCTCACGCGTGTCGCTACTCGGCGGGAGGCCTTCGAGGCGGTGGCGGCCGTCGGGGACTACGCCCTCGGGTCAACGCCGTAACGGCGCGCGACGGCGCCCTGCACCTCCGCAACCGTCGAGAAGACGGCCCTGGGCATGTTCTGCTGCGTCCCGTTGAGCGTCGAGAGGCCGACGTTGTTGTCCGGCATCTCCCCGCGTTCGAGGGCCCGCAGGTGGCGGGAGAAGTGGAACTGCGACAGGTACCGGTAGGCTTCGAGGGCGTCCTCGGCGGCCCTCGCCATCTCGGGAAGGGCCCTGGTGGCGTGCTGGAGGCGGTCGGAGCTGTTGGCCGAGTCCAGGTACCTGAGCCGCATGGCGAACACCCGGGCGACGTCCACCAGAGGCCGCCGCCCGCCCGCGGCTTGGGGTAGGAACCGGCGGGAGGTAGTAGGATGTCGGGATGGACGCGAGCGAGCGGAGCCCCGAGCAGGAAACCACGCATGACCTCGACCTTCTCGCCATCGGCGAGATAGTGGTCGACTTTATCTCGGCCGAGAAGACCGACACCTTGAGCAACGCTACCACGTTCAGGCGGTACCTCGGGGGGTCCCCGGCCAACATCGCCGTGTACGTCTCCAAGCTCGGCGGGCGGTCGGCGGTGATCGCCAAGACGGGCATCGGGGCCTTCGGGAAGTTCCTCAAGAGCGAGCTGCAGCGCCACGGGGTCGTCACGGACTATTTGCAGATGGACCACAGGACGAACACGACCGTTATCTTCGTCTCCTCCACCGCTACCACCCCGGACTTCGAGGAGTTCCGCATCGGCGACTACATGCTCGAGTCGAAGGAGATCCCGGACGAGGCCATCGACCGCGCGAAGGTCGTCCACTCCTCTACCTTCGCCCTCTCTCGCGAGCCGTGCCGCTCGGCCGTCATAGGGGCCTTTTGCAGGGCGCAAGAGATGGGCAAGATCGTCTCGCTCGACCCCAACTACAGCCGGCGCGTTTGGCCCGACTACAAGGAGGCGCAGGGCGTGATCCGGGAGGCCTACAAGCACGTCAACGTTACCAAGCCCTCCGCCGACGACGCGCGCCGGGTCTTCGGCCCGGACCACGAACCCGAGCAGTACATCGAGATGTTCCACGACTTAGGCCCCGAGACCGTCATCTTCACGATGGGCGCCGAGGGGAACCTGGTCTCCGAGGATGGCAAGATCACGGCCCACGTCCCCGCCCGCCCCGTCGACGTCGTCGACGCGACCGGGGCCGGCGACTCGTTCTGGGCCGGCTTCCTGACGGCGCTTCTGGACGGCAACGGGGTGGGGCGCTCCGTCCTCTTCGCCCGCGAGATCGTCGAGCGCAAGCTCACGGCCAAGGGCCCCCTCCCCGCGGACATCGCCCGCGGGGAGGTCTACGCCCGCCTGGGCGAAGACGCCGACGAAAGCGAGAAAAAGAAATCGCGGGCGGGCTGAGGACGGCCGGATGCGCGTCGCCTTCGTAAACCCGCAGGGGAACTTCGACCCGCACGACAGCTACCTGGCCTCCCACCCGGACTTCGGCGGCCAACTGGTCTACGTCCGGGAGGTCGCCCGGGTGCTCGGCGCTTCGGGCCACCGGGCGGACATCCTCACCCGCCGCGTAATCGACCCGGACTGGCCCGAGTTCGAGGCCCCGACCGACGCCTACCCGGGTCACGAGAACGTGCGGATACTCCGCATCCCGTGCGGCCCGGACCGCTTCCTGCCCAAGGAGGAGCTCTGGCCTTACCTGGGCGAGTGGGTGGAGGGCGTGGCCGCGCTGTACCGGGGGGAGGGCTCTTGGCCGGACCTCTGGACCGGCCACTACGCTGACGGCGGCCTCGCGGCGGCGCTCCTGGAGGAGGCTTCGGGCGTCCCCTTCACCTTTACCGGACACTCCCTGGGCGCGTGGAAGCTCGACGGGCTTCTGCAGGAATCGGACGACCTCGCGGCGGCGGATGTCCGGTACAACTTCGGGGCCAGGATCGCCGCCGAGCGCGCGGCGATGGCCCGCTCGGCGGCGAACGTGGCGAACAGCGAGGCCGAGCGCCGGGAGCAGTACGACCACCCGGCCTACCGCGGCGCGGTGGACGTCGACGACGACGGGCGCTTCGCCGTGATACCGCCCGGCGTCGACTTCGACATCTTCGACCCCGAGGCGCGCAGCGAACACGAGCAGGAGACGCGCCGGGCCATCCGGGCCGCCCACGAGCGGGACATCGACCCCGACCGCCGGGGCCTGCCGGCCGTCATCGCCTGGAGCCGGCTCGACCCGAAGAAAAACCACCTCTCGCTCGTCGAGGCCTTCGCCGGGAGCGACGAGCTCAGGGAGCGGGCGAACCTGGTAATGATCACGCGCGGCCTCGACGACCCGCTGCGCGACCCCAGCGACGCCTCGGGGGAGGAGCGCTCCGTCCTGGACGCCCTGATACCGGCCGTGGACCGCTCCGACCTCTGGGGCGGCGTCTCGGCCTTCGGCCTCTCGGGGCAGACGGCCCTGGCCGCCCTCTACCGCTGGGGTGCGGAGACGGGCGGCGTCTTCTGCCTCCCCGCCGAGTACGAGCCCTTCGGCATGACGGTGGTGGAGGCGATGGCCGTCGGCCTCCCCGTGGTCGCCACGCAGAACGGCGGCACCCGGGAGACCACCGACGGCGGCAGGGCCGGCCTCCTCGCCGACCCCCACGACCCCGGGGACATCGCCGCGAAGCTGCTCCGCCTCCTCTCCGAAGGGGAGACCTGGAGAACCTACGCCGACCGGGCCCTCGAACGGGCCCGCGACCTGTACAACTGGCGCAGCACCGCCGAAGGCTACCTGCGGCTGGCGAGGGAGGCGGCGCGGGGGGAACGGGGCGGGGACCCCTCGTTCCCCATCCCGGACTTCGCCCGGCGGCCGGCCCCGGCGACGCTGCCGCGGCTCGGGGACTGGGAGGCCCGCCCGGGGCGCCCGGCAGGGTAGCGAGAGAGAGGATAGGCGGATGCACGTAGCGTTTATCAACCCGCAGGGCAACTTCGACCCCGAGGACTCGTACTGGACCGCCCACCGGACTTCGGCGGCCAGCTCGTCTACGTCAAGGAGCTGGCGCTCGCGATGGGCAGCCTCGGCCACAGGGTGGACATCGTGACGCGGCGGGTCGTCGACCCGGACTGGCCCGAGTTCGAGGCCCCGACCGACGCCTACCCGGGTCACGAGAACGTGCGGATACTCCGCATCCCGTGCGGCCCGGACCGCTTCCTGCCCAAAGAAGAGCTCTGGCCGTACCTCGGCACGGAGTTCGTGCCGAACCTCATCTCCTTCTACGAGCGCGAGGGCTCGCTCCCCGACGCCCTCACGGCGCACTACGGCGACGGGGGGTTGTGCGCCGCGCTCATCGAGGAGAGGACCGGCATCCCGTTCAGCTTCACGGCCCACTCCTTGGGCGCTCAGAAGATGGACAAGATGGGCGTGCGCCGCCGCGACCTCGCGGAGACGGACGGGAGGTACCACTTCTCCAAGCGCATCGTGGCCGAGCGCGTGGCGATGAACCGCTCGCGGGTCAACGTCACGAGCACGGGCCAGGAGCGCTTCGTCCAGTACACCCACAACGCCTACCGCGGGGCGGTGGATCCCACGGATGGCGTCCGCTTCGCCGCCGTGCCCCCCGGCGTGGCCATGCACATCTTCGACAAGAACTCCCGCGCGGAAGACGAGGAGGCCGTGCGCGAACATGTCAGGGCGTGCCTGGAGCGCGACCTCGCGCCTGGCCGCCTGAATTTGCCGTGCGTCGTCGCCTCCAGCCGGCTCGACCCGAAGAAGAATCACCTCTCGCTCGTCGAGGCCTTCGCCAGCAGCCCTATCCTGCACGCGTGCGCGAACCTGGTGATCCTCACGGGCAACATGCAGAACCCGCTCGTGGACTACAGGGACGCCGACGAGGGCGAGCGGGCGGTGCTCGACGGCATCATGGGCACGATAGACCGGGCGAGGATGCGCGGCATGGTCTCGATGTTCGCCATAAGGGGCCAGCGGCGCCTGGCCGCCGCCTACCGCTTCCTCGCAGAGCGGCGCTCGGTCTTCGCGCTCACGGCCAACTACGAGCCGTTCGGCCTCGCGCCGCTGGAGGCGGCGGCGGCTGGCCTGCCGGCGGTCGTCACCAAGAACGGGGGGCCGAGCGAGTCGCTGCGCGAGGGGGACGAGGAGTACGGCGTCCTCGTCGACCCGGGCGACCCGGAGGAGGTCGCGGCGGGCCTCTACGCTCTGGCGGGCAACGCCGACCGCTGGCGCCGCTTCGCCGAGGCCGGCTACGGGCGCGTGCTCGCCAAGTACACCTGGGAGCGCACCGCGGAAGGGTACCTGAACGCCGTGGCCGGGGGGGGCAGGGACGGCGGGGCGGACACCGCCACGGCCCGCTTCCCGACGCTCTCGGTGCGGTTGGAAATCCCGGCGTACTTCACCGACCCCGCCTCGGATGAGGGCGCCTCGCTCCAGAAGCTGGACGACCTCTACTTCGGGCTCGACGTGCTCGCGGTCGGGGAGTCGCTCGTGGACTTTATCTCGCACGAGTTCAGGATCTCGCTCAGGACCGCCGACAGGTTCTCGCGCTACCTGGGCGGCCAGCCGGCCAACGTCGCCGTCTACGTCGCCAAGCTCGGCGGCCGCTCGGCGCTCATAACGAAGGTAGGAGCTGACTACTTCGGCGAGTTCGTCGAGGACCAGTTGGGGCGCCACGGCGTCTCCACGGAGGGCCTCCACCGCGCGCCGGGCGAGCCCACCACGAGCGCCTTCGTCACCAGGAGCGTGAACGTCCCGGACTTCCAGGTCAACCGCGGTGCGGACGCGCTCTTGAGCATCAAAGAGGTCCCTGACGAGCTCGTCGAGCGGGCGCGGGCCGTCCACACCTCGGCCTTCGCCCTCTCGCGGGACCCACAGCGGCTGGCCGTGAGGAGGGCCATGCGGCTCGGGGCCAGGCTCGGCAAGGTCGTCTCCCTCGACCCGAACTACGACCCGCGCGTCTGGCCCGACCGCGAGGAGGCCTGGGAGGTGCTCGCCGAGGTCCTCCCCTACGTCACCGTCGTCAAGCCCTCCCTCGAAGACGCCCGCCGCCTCTTCGACCCGAACATGGACGACGACGCGCTCGAGGAGGCCTGCCTGGATGCCTTCCACGACCTCGGGGCGCGGGTCGTCGTGATGACCCGCAGCGGTGGTATGGTGGTGGTCTCAGACGGCTCCTCGGTCGAGCGGGTCGGTCCCCTGCCCAAGGTGGAGATCCAGAACGTCACCGGCGCCCGCGACGCCTTCTGGTCGGCGCTGCTCGTGGGGCACCTCGACGGCAGGGACTGGCCGACGAGCGTGCGCTTCGCCCACGAGGTCGCCGCGCTCAAGCTCGGCGTGGAGGGCCACGTCGAGCGCATGATCGACCGCGAGGTCATCTACGGCAGGCTCGACACGGACGCCGCCCGGGGAACCTCGGGCTAGGCGTCCCGGGCGGCGTCCTCTCCGCCGGCTAGGGGTTGCGTCCGGCGGCTTCGCGAAGGGCCGCGTCGTACTCGTCTACCAGCCTCTGGTAGTCGGCGACCCTCTCCCTCGCCCCGCCGTCGAGCTTTTTCTGCAGCGCGATCGCCGTAAAGTGCGTGCCCCGGTAGTAGGGGCGCAGCGCGTCGAGCGTCATCGCGGCCTTGTCCGGGCGCACCGTCTCGTTCTCGGCCTCCTCAGCGGAGATGCGCACCACCGGCTCGCCGTCCCCGGGCCCGCCGCCTTGGGGCTCGTCCCCGGAGTCCACCTCATCCAAGACCTCCAGCAGTTCCTCGTTCGTGGGGCGGTCGGAGAAGTCCGAGCCGCCGGAATAGAGGTGCCGCACGGCGCCCGTCCCGTCGACGATCAGGATCGCCGGCTCAGAGACGCCCTCCCGCTCGTTCCACAGGCCGAGGCTCTTGATCAGGTCCCCGCGCGGATCGCTCAACAGCGGGAAGGGCAGGCCGAGCTTCTCGACCATCGCCGCGTTGCGGCCCGGCGGGTCGATACTTATCCCGGCGACCGCGAAACCCCGCCGCTCGAACTCTTCGTGGATCTTGGCGTAGCTGACCAGCTGCCCGTTGCAGTACGGTCACCAGTCGCCCCTGTAGAACACGAGGATCAGGGGCCCTTGCCGTAGCCTCTCGTAGAGGTCGAAGGGTCTCCCCTCCTGATCCGGCAACTCGAAGTTTTGCATCTGCTGGCCCTCGCGCAGGCCTGTGCTCGTCGCGTCCACGCGCATCCTTTCTTCGCTCGCGATCCTGGAACGTACCCGAATGCGCCCGCCGGTACTCACCGGCGCGACCGGGAGGGTGACCCTGACATAATGTTGCGCGTCGTTTGTCGAGGACCGTAGGAGAGAGATGCCAGAGCACAAGATCACAGACCTGCCCGCCCTGATCGGGGGCCTCCCCCCGGAGGAGCGCGCCCTCGCCGAACGCATCCTCGCCACCTCCGCCACGACCGGCCGCCTCGACCCGCCGGACGGGATGCGGCCCTGGATCGAGAAGTCCTTCGGCTCCGTGGACGCCGTTACGGAGCAGCGCATCGTCAAGGTGACGGACAGGATCACCCTGGAAGGCACCCTCTTCAACGAGCTGCGCGCCTCCCGCCCCTTAGACACCGGCGTCAGCCTGGACCTCGACCGCGAGATAGCCGCAACCGAGGGCGACCCGTTCTGCCGCCCCGAGGAGGGCACCCCCGCGGACGTCTTCGGACGGGTGAAGGGCGAGCACGCCATCACGGCCTCCAACATCGCCAAGTACGACGGCTTCCACGGCGTCGTCGTCTTCGACGACCATAACCCCCTCCACCTCACCCCCGAGAAGGTCTCGGATTACGTCTCCGTCGGCCTAAGGTGGTGCCGCAAGGCGCTCGAAGCCGACCCTGAGGCGAAGTACCCGTTCCTTATGTGGAACTGCCTGTGGCGGGCCGGGGGCTCCATCATCCACGGCCACGCCCAGGCGACCGCCACCCGCCACACCCACTACCCGAAGGTCGAGCGCCTCCGCCGCGCCGCCGCCGGCTACCGCTCCGAACACGGCTCGGACTACTTCGGGGACCTGCACCGGGTCCACGGCGCTTTGGGCCTCGGGGTACCGGCGGAGGACGGCATCCGGGCGTTCGCCAGCCTCACCCCGGTCAAGGAGAAGGAGCTCGTCGTGATCGGGGCCGACCCGCACGACGCGGCCCTGCACAGGACCGTCGGGGCGCTGCTGCGCTCTTTTGTCCGCGACCTCGGCGCCAGGGCCTTCAACGTCGCCTTCTACATGCCCCCCCTCGCGCCCGCAGACGAGGACTGGTCGGGGTTCCCGACGGTCGTCCGTATCGTGGACCGCGGCGACCCGGCGAACCGCACCTCGGACATGGGGGCGATGGAGCTGTACGCGGCCCCTGTGGTCGCCTCGGACCCGTTCCGCGTGGCAGGGACGCTGCGCGACAGCCCACCCGAATAGCGTCTGGCCCCGCCTCCGGTGGCCCCCGTCTTCGGCCCGGGCGGCCGGCGACCGGTCGCGCCGCCCCAAAGGCAACGAGGCTCCGAAAACCTGGATCTCCGGATAGTGTCCGAAGCCAGATCACCGTAGCCCGCATACGCCCCACGCTGGTCGCCCCACGCTGGTCGCCCTCTTCGCGAACTGCTGTTGACACCCCTTCTGTTTTCATGTTAGTGTTCATTAACATGAAAAATGAACAGTCGCACACGCGGGGCAAGCGGGCTTACCGGATGGGGTCTCGGGCCGAGGCTGCGGAGGAGACGAGGATGCGGATCCTGGACGCGGTGATCGGGTTGCACATGGAGCGCTACTACGATCAGGTCTCGCTCGAGGACGTGGCCGGGCGGGCGGGCGTTACGGTCCAGACCGTGCTCCGGCGCTTCGGCAGCAAGGAGAGGCTCATCGACGCCGCCTCCGAGGTGGTTCGCGGGCGGGTCGCGAGCCAGCGGAGCGAGGCGCCCGTCGGGGACGTCGTGGGCGCGGTCGAGAACCTCGTGGACCACTACGAGGAGTGGGGCGAGAGCGTGCTGCGTCTGCTGGCGCAGGAAGACCGGGTACCGGCGTTCCGTAAGGCGACGGACGCCGGCAGGGCCCTGCACCACGAGTGGGTCGAGCGCACGTTCGCCCCGTTCCTCGCGGAACGCTTCGGCGAGGCCCGCCGCAGGCTGCTGGCCGAGCTGGTCGCCGTCTGCGACGTGTACTTCTGGAAGATACTGAGGAAGGACCTTGGCCTGGACCGCGAGCAGACGGCGCTCGCGCTCAGAGAGACGATACTCGCCCTGAAAGGAGAAGGATGATGGCACGCTACCTCGTCTACACGTCGCCCGCCCGCGGGCACCTCTACCCCATCGTGCCGACGCTCCAAGAGTTGCGGCGTCGCGGCCACGAGGTCGCGGTGCGGACGCTCGCCTCGGAGGTGGATGCGATGCGCGGTCTGGGCTTCGAGGCGGCGGCGATCGACCCCGCCATAGAGCGGCGTGAGATCTCCGACTGGCAGGCCCGGACGTCCATCGGCGCTCTGCGGGAAGGCCTCAAGGGGTTCTTAGATCGCGCCCGCCACGACGGTCTAGACCTCCTCCGCGCGATAGAGGGGGAGCACCCGGACTTCCTGCTCGTGGACGTCAACACCTGGGGCGCGATGGCGGCCGCGGAGACCGCCGGTCTGCCGTGGGCGACCTGGTGCCCGTACTTCTTGCCGCTCCGGTCGCGCGACGCGCCGCCGTTCGGCCTGGGGCTGGCGCCGGCCCGCGGTCCCCTGGGCCGGTGGCGCGACAAGCTGCTGGGGCCGCTCCTGTTCGGGATCTACAACCGCCTCGCCCCCGACCTTGACGCCGTGCGCGCGGGGCTCGGCGCCCCGCCGCTGGGGGATCTCACGAGCGCCATGCTCCGCGCGCCCCTCATGCTCTACCTGACGGCCGAGCCCTTCGAGTACCCGCGGTCGGACTGGCCACCCAGCGTGCGCCTCGTCGGCCCCGGCGTCTGGGACCCGCCCGCCGAACCGCCCGCCTGGCTCGAAGACCTCGAAAGACCGCTCGTCCTCGTCACCTGCTCCACCGAGTTCCAGAACGACGGCAAGCTCGCCCAGACCGCCCTCGATGCCCTCGCCAACGAGGACGTGAGCGTCGTGGTCACGACCGCGGGCGTGGACCCCGCGGATCTCACCCCGCCGCCAAACGCCCGCGTCGTAAAGTTCCTGCCGCACGGCCCCGTGCTGGAGCGCGCCTCCTGCGTCGTCTGCCACGGGGGCATGGGCATCACCCAGAAGGCCCTCACCGCGGGCGTGCCCGTCTGCGTCGCGCCGTTCGGCCGGGACCAGCTAGACGTCGCCCGCCACGTCGAGGTGGCCGGTGCCGGCAGCCGGCTGCCCGCCGCCCGGCTGCGCCCCGGACGGCTGCGGACCGCGG
>DASYWA010000011.1:0-4368 GCA_035936475.1 Rubrobacter sp.
CCTACGCACCTGGCCGCGGTATTAAGGGCGGTGCTCGGCTTCGACCACCCGCAGGACGAGGAGGCGGTGGAGTTGCAGGAGACGATACGCGCGGAGGGCAGACACCGGGCCCTGGTCCGCTACGCGGGCGTAGAGGAGGACCACCCGCTCGTGGACCTCGTCCTGGAGGGCCCCGGTCCCACCCGGGGGTAGGGCACCTTCACGCCGGGGCGGGGAGTACGGGCATAATAGGATGGGCGGCGAGCCGTCCGGCGGGTGGTAGGGGCCGCGTTCGGCGGGAGACGCAAGAGCTAGGGAGAGGAGAGAGAAGATGGTGGAGAAGGAAGCGACCATAGTCCCCGAGGCCGGGCTGCACGCCAGGCCCGCCGCGCGCTTCATCAAGGAGGCCAAGAGTTTCTCCTCGGACATATTCGTCGTCAAGGACGGCCAGGAGGTCAGCGCTAAGAGCGCCCTGCGCCTGATGACGCTCGGGGCCAAGCACGGGGACAAGGTAGTCATTCGGGCCGAAGGGGAAGACGAGGAGGCGGCCGTCGACGCCCTCGTCGCCATCCTCTCCGAAGAGGAGGAGTAGGCGATGGCCGGCACGCGCCTTACCGGTGTCGCCGCCTCAGAGGGGGTCGCCGTAGGCCCGGTCTTCGTCCACGTTCAGCAGGATCTCGCGCCCGAGCGAGAGGCCATCTCCGAGGGCGAGGTCGAGGAGGAGCTGGGGCGTTTCAGGGCCGCCGTCGAGGCCACCGCGGCCAAGCTCTCCAAGACCGCGGAGAAGATGAGGGAGGGGGGCAGCGAGAAGGAGGCCGGCATCTTCGAGGCCCACGTCGAGATGGCCGAAGACCCCGAGTTCCATTCGGAGGTCGAGGAGCGCGTGCGCGGCCTGGAGAGCCCGGAGGCGGCCGTGATCTCCGTGGGCGAGGAGTTCGCCGGGATGTTTGCGGCGATGGAGGACGAGTACATGGCCGCGCGCGCCGACGACGTGCGCGACGTGGCGGCCCAGATCGCCTCGGAGCTCATGGGCGGCGGGCCGTCCGGGCTCGAGAGCCTCGCGGAGCCGTCCGTGATCCTGGCCTCAAACCTCGCCCCCTCGGACACCGCCCGCATCCCGCCTGGGATAGCCCTGGGGTTCGTCGTCGCCGGCGGCTCGCGGACAAGCCACGTCTCCATCATGGCCCGCTCCTTCGGCATCCCGGCCGTGGTCGGGGTGGGGGACGATCTGGAAGAGGCCTTCGGGGCCGGGGTCGTGGCAATCGACGGGACCGAGGGCTACGCGGTGGCCGACCCCGAGGAAGAGGTGATCTCGGGCTTCGAGCAGAAAGGGCGCAACGACGCCGCGGAGGCTGCCTCCCTGGAAGAATACAAGCACGCCGAGGCCCGCACCAAGGACGGCAGGCGCATCGAGGTGGCGGCCAACATCGGCTCGGCCGAGGAGGCTGAGGGCGCGATCTCCTGGGGCGCCGAGGGCGTCGGCCTCTTCCGTACGGAGTTCCTGTTTATGAAGCGGCCGGACCTCCCGTCGGAGGAGGAGCAGTACGAGGCCTACCGCAAGGTGGCAGAGGAGTTCGGGGAGAGGCCCGTGATCATCCGCACCATAGACGTGGGCGGGGACAAGGATCTGCCCGGCGTGGACCAGCCCGAGGAGGAGAACCCCTTCTTAGGCTGGCGCGGCATCAGGATGTGCCTCGACGTGCCCGAGCTCTTCAAGCCGCAGCTCAGGGCGATCCTGCGCGCAGCACCCCACGGCAACCTCAGGATCATGTTCCCGATGATCGTGGACAACGTCGAGCTCCGCGCCGCGAAAGAGATCCTCGAAGAGTGCCGCCGGGAGCTGGAGGCCGAGGGGACGGACTACGGCGAGGGCGAGGTCGGGGTGATGGTCGAGACGCCGGCGGCGGCGGTGCGGGCGGCGGACATAGCCCCCGAGGTCGCCTTCTTCTCGATAGGCACCAACGACCTCGTGCAGTACACGCTCGCCGCCGACAGGGGCAACGAGCGCCTGACGCGCCTGCAGAGCGCGGACCACCCGGCGGTCCTGGACCTTATCGGGAAGACCTGCGAGGCTGCTAGAGAGGCCGGGATCTGGGTCGGCGTCTGCGGCGAGGCGGCCGGGGAGCCCGCCCTGATCCCCAAGCTCCTCGACCTTGGCGTCGCCGAGCTGAGCATGAGCGCCCCCTCCATCCCGAAGGCGAAGAAGATCGTCTCCGAGTTGTAGGGCCAAGCGCGCCCGTCGGAGGCGGTGGGGCCGCGACGTGCGCGAGACAAGCGAGCGTAGGAGGAGACGATGAAGGCGTCGGAAGACCGCCGAACGGGCGACGGAACCACGGGAGCGAGGACCGGGAGGTTCGTCTACGGGTTCTCGGATGACCTGGGCGCGGCGGACGTCCTGGCCCTGTGCGGGGGGAAGGGCTCCGGCCTCATTCGGATGCGGGGCCTCGGCCTCCCGGTGCCAGAGGGTTTCGTCATCACCACCGAAGCTTGCGTCTCCTACATAGAGACGGGCCGCATGCCAGATGGTCTTATGGACGAGGTCAGGGAGAACCTCGGTCGCGTGGAGGAGGCGACGGGCATGGGCTTCGGGGACCCTGAGAACCCGCTGCTCGTCTCCGTCAGGAGCGGGGCCGCCGTCTCCATGCCGGGGATGATGGACACCGTCCTAAACCTCGGCCTGAACGACGCCACGGTCCGGGGCCTCGCCGAGACCACGGGGGACGAGCGCTTCGCCAGGGACTCCCACCGGCGCTTCGTCCAGGCGTTCGGCGAGATCGTGCTCAAGGTGCCGGGAGACCTCTTCGAGGACGAGATCGAGAGGATGAAGGGCGAGCGGGGCGTGGAGGCGGACACCGAGCTCACTGCCGAAGACCTCGAAGAGCTCGCCGGCCTGTTCAAGGAGATCATCGCCCGTGAGGCCGAAGTAGGGGTCCCCGAGGACCCCCACGGGCAGCTCGAGCTCGCGATCGCGGCCGTCTTCGACTCGTGGCTCGGGGAGCGGGCCGTCGCGTACCGCAGGGAGTACGGCATACCGGACAGCCTCGGCACCGCCGTAACCGTGCAGCGCATGGTCTTCGGGAACATGGGCGAAACCTCCGCGACGGGGGTTGCTTTCACCCGCAACCCGGCGACCGGGGACCAGGGGCTCTTCGGCGAGTTCCTCCTGAACGCCCAGGGCGAGGACGTGGTCGCCGGCATCCGCACGCCGCGCCCCCTGGCCGAGATGGAGGCCGTGCTGCCCGGGGCCTACGGGCAGTTCCTGGAGACCGCCGAGAGGCTCGAGCGCGAGTACGGAGACATGCAGGACATGGAGTTCACCATCGAGCGCGACCGACTGTACATGCTCCAGACCAGGAGCGGCAAGCGCACCGGGGCGGCCGCTTTGAGGATCGCGCGCGACATGGCCGAGGAGGGTTTGATCTCCAGACCCGAGGCCCTTTTGCGCGTCGAGCCGGGCTCCCTGGATCAGCTCTTGCACCCGCGTATCGACCCCGAGGCGGACGTGGACGTCCTGGCCCGCGGCCTGCCGGCCTCGCCGGGGGCTGCGACGGGCAAGATGGTCCTAACGGCCGGGGAGGCCAAGGAGCGGGCCGCGGCCGGGGAGGCCGTGCTGCTGGTGCGCCGCGAGACCAACCCCGACGACGTGGAGGGCATGATCGCGGCCCAGGGCGTGCTGACGGCTTTGGGCGGCATGACCAGCCACGCGGCGGTGGTCGCCCGCGGTATGGGGAAGTCCGCCGTGACCGGCTGCAACGCCCTCAAGATCGACCGCGCAAACGGCGCGGTGAGCCTGGGCGGCGAGGCCTTCGAGGCCGGCGACGTCCTCACCATAGACGGGGCGACCGGCCGCGTCATCCGGGGCGAGGCTCCGCTCGTAGCGCCCGACCCGAGCGAGGACTTCGAGACCGTACTCCGGTGGGCCGACGAGGTGCGCGCCCTCGGGGTAAGGGCCAACGCCGACACGCCCGAGGACGCGCGGCGGGCAAGAGAATTGGGGGCCGAGGGCATCGGGCTGTGCCGCACGGAGCACATGTTCATGCAGGGCGACCGCCTGAAGATAATGCGCGAGATGATCCTCTCGGAGGGCGACGAGGCGCTCGAAGAGGCCCTCACCAAGCTCGAACCCATGCAGCGCGAGGACTTCGAGGGCATCTTCCGGGCGATGGACGGCCTGCCGGTCACCGTCCGCCTGCTCGACCCGCCGCTCCACGAGTTTTGCCGGACTCCAAGGACCTCACGAGGGAGATAGCCGAGCGGGAGGCGCGTGGGGAGGACGCCGAAGAGCAGCGGCGGCAGCTCCGGGTCGCCGAGAGCCTCGAAGAGAGGAACCCGATGCTCGGCTTGAGGGGGTGCAGGCTCGGCCTCCTCAAGCCCGAGGTCTACCTGATG
>DASYWA010000012.1:0-6048 GCA_035936475.1 Rubrobacter sp.
ATGCCCCTGTACTCCCCTTGGTGGGTTGCCTGGGCCCTCCAGTGGGCTACCACCTTATCCCTCTCGGCTATGAGGTCCTCTATGGTGCTTTCTAAGTCGGGGAAGCCTCGACGGACACTGGCTGCCTCCTGCTTAGCAACCTCGACGCGATCGGGGGCAAAGAGTTCTGCTGCGGCGTCGAGGTTACCGGTATGGTTCCAGAGCTCACCTTGCTCCCGGCGCACTAGGGCCTTATTCTCTTCTACCGACATGCTCCTCCTTCTCGTATCTGCTTAGGACCCTAGCGGGTCAACCCCTTCCCACCGATAAGTATGACGCCAGCTACCGCAGCGCAGCGCATGCCCTCTCAACAGGCGAACTTCGGAGAACGCCGTCAGGACGAAGTTCCGAGAATGACTCTTCCACGCACTCGGATGAATGGGACCCTCAGGTATTGGTATCGCGGTTTCGGCCGGTGGCCTTCAGGTAGTACGTCAGCTCGTCCACGCACCTTGTGTACTCCTCCAAGGCCTCCGCCAGCTTCGTCGGGTCCCCCCCGCCGCGCCCCCCTTGCTGAACCTTCTTTAGCTCCTCCTCGGCCCGCCTCGTCCTCTTCAGCGTCTCCTCCAGGGAAGCCTTTATGGCCTTCTCTATGACGTCTATGTCCATGGCCACCCTTCTTCCGGACGTCTTCGTGCACGTCGTCCCCGATTCTACAGCCCCTCGATGCTACAGCCCCTCAGTACACGCCCCGGTTCGGAAGGACATCCCGCGAATGAGCGTAATACTTGCGCGGAGTATTATCGGGTTTCTTATGTACGCTAACCACCCAGCCGGCCCCCCTGTACATAAGAGGAGGCCCGACTAGCCCGCCGCCCTCTCGTCCTCGGGGACGCCGAACTCCTCGGCTAGCCCCTCCGGCAGCCTCTTGCCCACGTACTCGCTGGTGCGCCCCTGACCGTCCTTCTTGGGGCGGTACAGGTACCAGTAGGGGCCGTGCAGCTCGGGGTGTTCCCCCGCGCACTTCCTGCACCCCTTCTTGCCGCACTTCACGCGCTCCAGCCGGAGGTAACGGCCGCCTCGGTCCGGCTTCCTCCGACGCTCCTCGAGCTTGCGGCGCCTCTGCTCGGCCCGCTCCCGCTCTATGTCCGAGATCATCGAGGAGATGGACACGAACTCGGCCGGGTCCAAAGCCTCCAGCCACTCCTTCGTTACGCGTTCCGGCTCGATCTCGGCCCCCGCCCCTCGCTTCTTATGTGCATACTAGCGGGGAACCCTCCCCGGCGATACATAAGAAGGCGCGCCGCTCAGGCGGGCTTCCGAGAACGTGATACAGGCGAAGTTCGCAGAACAACCCTTCCACGCACTCCTCGGGTGAATAAGGGGCCGCTAGTCCGTCTGCTGGCTCCTAGAAGCCGTATCGGAGCGTAGCCACAAGGAGACGTGCTTGGGCTGTATGGCGTCCCCGACCACCCCCATGAGGTCCCGGCCTAGGGTGTCCAGGTCCGTCTCGTCGCGCAGGCGGGCGTTGAAGGCGGCCAGGGTCTTGACCGCGTCGTACTTCCTGCGGTAGAAGCGTCTATCTATGAAGGCCTGGATGCGTCGTCTTAACGGGTTGAAGAGTGCGGCGATCATCAGGGTAGAGACCACTATGACTAGCTGCGGAAGCTCCCGGTGGCCGGTAAGCGTCTGGAAGATGGCCTGGGTGGCCGTTACGCCCCCGAAGTAGACCATCGCCAGCGTGGCGGTAAGCGAGCCGTAAACGAGGGTGCGGTTGATGAGAACGTCTATGTCGTAGAGGCGGTACCTGAGGACGGCTATGCCGATCGCCGCCGGAAAGGTGATCACGCTCAGCCCGAAGAACACCCCCCAGATATAGCCGCCAAGACTGGCCGTGCCGCCTAACCCGCTTACAAAACCGCCGACAAACACCACCAGGAACACAGCGCAGGCATACAGCAGCCACTTGATCTGCTCGCGCTCGGTATGGTTTGCACGCCGGTAGCGGACAAACAGGGCCACCGCACACGTTACAACCAGCGCCACCAAGCCGACGATCCATACGCCGACCAGCAGCTGGACCGTGTCCTCTCCGAGAACGCCAAGAGGGTTGTCGAAGACGAAGTCGGGCGTGGTGTTCGTGTTGATCTCCTGCGAAAGAGTCGCTAGCAGCACGAAGAGCGTAGCCCAGGCGATGGCACCCACACTAACCCAGCGCCAGCGTGGCGTTGGCGGCCGTCCGTTTGGAAAGAGCAGCGGAATGTATAGCAGCGGGAAGATCAGCAGCAGCCAGTTCCAGCTATTGAACCAGAGCATCAGCAGGAGCGGCACCGTGGGCGTGGGAGTCGACGGCGCAAGGTACCCGATATAGTTCTCGATTGGTCCGCCCACCACGTACAGACCCACCGGCGCCATCAGCAGCCAGCCTATGGTGTTTCGCGGTTGGCGCGATACGATCAGCGCGGCCACTATCGCGAAGACCACCGGAGCTGCGAGCGAGATCAATGCTTCTCCGGCGAGGTAAAGCGTACTTCTCGAACCACCCTGCCTTAGTAGACCTATCCCAGACCAAATTATCGAGAGGCAGATCACAAGCCCGTATAGCGACCAGGCCGACCAAGCGGCGGCGCGGAGGCTCATCCCACCGACTCCTCGATCCCGTTCCCTTGCCTCGTTTGTCACAACATCACTCTACCGGAAGAACGTCTGCCGAGCGTTACGACACCTGTTACGAGGGAGAAGATTCGGCGCGAACTTCGGAGAACCCCCTCGGGGCGAAGTTCCGAGAACAGGTCAACTTAGCGGAAACCGGCGCCCGTCTTGTCCCTATACCCGCGGGTTCTCTAGAATGGGAGACGCGGGCCCGTGGCCTCCGAGGGGAGCTTTCACGTCAGTCAGCATCGCTCGAGAAGCGCGGGCCCGCCCCGACTGAGACGAAGGCAAGGCCGGGGCGGTCACAGCCGGTCCGGTGGAGAATCGACGGGGGAGATAATACCTTCGCGGGGGTATTGTCCGTTCCTTGCGTGCGGTGCCGAAGTACGACCCGCCATGAGGTCACCCGACCCGCCATGAGATCACCCGAGCGTCCTCTGCAACGGCCGTCGGACCTTCGCCACGGTTGGTGGCATCCCCCTGTGGCATCTCTGACCCCTCGAGGCTTCGCCAAGCAGTGGGGCGAGTCCACTCTCTCGGAGAGGTCTTCTTACCAGCAGCACTTCCTCGACCTCTGCGAAATGCTCGGCGCCCCAAAGCCCGCCGAGATCGATCCTGCCGGGAAGTTCTACGCCTTCTCGAGAAGGGCGTGCAGAAGACGGTGGGAGGCAAGGGCTTCGCCGACGTCTTCTACAAGGACCGCTTCGCCATCGAGTACAAGGGAGAACACAAGGACCTCTCGGCGGCCTACGGGCAGCTTTTGCAGTACCGGGAGTCGCTGGAGAACCCGCCGCTGCTCGTGGTCACGGACATCGAGCGCTTCGAGGTCCACACCGACTTCACCGGCACGGTGACCCGGGTCCACGCCTTCGCCAACGAAGAGGTTCCCGAGCCAGAAAACCTGCGCGTCCTGCGGGCGATGTTCTTCGACCCCTACTCCCTCAAGCCCACGCGCACGGTCCGGAGCGTTACCGAGGAGGCGGCCGGCGAGTTCGCCCGCCTCGCCGACGGGCTGCGCAAGAGGGGCGTCGATCCCCAGGAGGCGGCGCACTTCCCCAACAAGCTCCTCTTCTGCCTTTTCGCCGAGGACGTCGGCCTGTTGCCGGAAGGCGTCTTCTCGCGGGTGGTGGAGCGGGGCGCCAAGAGGCCGGAGAGCTTCAACCGCAACGTGGGGGCGCTCTTCGGGGCGATGGCGGAAGGCGGGGAGTTCGACCTCCTGGAGGTCCCGCACTTCGACGGCGGGCTGTTCTCAGACGGCGGGGTGGTGGCGCTCGAGGCTACGGAGCTGCGGGCGCTTGGGGACGCCTCGCGTCTGGACTGGGGCTCGGTGGAGCCCGCCATCTACTGGCCCTCGTGGAGCTCGTGCTCATGGCGCCCTTGCCACGAACGCGAAGGCGCCGAAGAACACCGCCCCGTAGGCCAGCCTCTCCCCAGCCTCCCCCAGCCGAAGGCCCTGGCGTTCCTCTCTTGGCACGCCAGGGCCGCGCTGCTTTCCGACCGGGGAAGCAACGACGGGGTTCACACGGGGTGTGCTGTCCATCGGCGATCTGGACCGGTCGCGAACCCTCGGCTTGCGTTTCGTCTCGCGCCGAACGCGACCGATCCCGTTCTTGGATCTGGCAGCGGCGATGCGCCCCTCGTCCGCACCTCCCCCGTGGCGCCTTCGCGCCGTCGACGAACCGGCGGCCACGGGACAGCCCATGGCGTGGGCGACGGCCTCAGCGTGCGCCGAAGGGAAAAGTTCCTGCGGAGGCCCACGCCGTGCACTTCCCCAGAGGTACGGTAGTCCCCCGATCCGCGCGTCACCAGTTGGCTCGGTACCCTCTGGTGACCGGGCAGCGGTGCCATGCGACGCTCCGCGCGGGGTACGTGGGCCAGAATACCGTACTCGACGGGAAGTATGGGGCTTCGGCTTGGGCCAAGGGTCCCCCAGGTTACCGTTCTAGACGGGAAGCTTTACCGTACCCGCGGGGAAGAAATACCGTTCTAGACGGGAAGCCTTACCGTACCCGCGGGGAAGAAATACCGTACCGGTGGGGAACTTTGTCTAAGATTTTTCCTGCAAAAGGGCAAAAAATGATAAGGAATTGGCGTTGCGTCTGTTTATGTTTATGCATTAATGTTCTTGTTTCTGTTTAGCAAAAGGGCAGGAAAGGGTTTGGACAACGGTGCGCAGGAGCTGAGGCTGTTCGAGCACGAGGGGGGCCCCCTGATCCAGGTCGAGATCAACCTGGAGGAAGCGCCCCTGTTCATGCTGCAAAAAAGCGAGCAGGGTGGCGAGGACGTCATCGAGTCCCGCAGCGTCGTCGTCACGCGCGAGGGGCACAGGATGGAGCAGTACTGGCGGGTGACGGCCCACAGGGACTTCGGGCTCCCGGGCGCGGTCGACGAGCACGTCTTCATCGCGGTCATGCAGCTCGTCCAGAGGCGCGGGGGCATGCCGCCAGATGGCCGCATCACCTTCACGCTCTACGAGCTCTTGGAGATCCTCGGCAAGACCCACGGGGGCAAGAACTACGACGAACTTAGGGACTCCTTGGACCGTATCGCCTCAACCAACGTCTACGCCGAGAATGCCTTCTACTCCTTGGCCGACGAGGACTTCAAGAGCCACCGCTTCCACCTCTGGGACGTGACGTTCCGCAAGAAGAAGCGCAAGGGCAGGGCCAGCGAGCACCACACCCTGAAGTTCGGCGACGTCCTTGCGAGCTCGTTCGCCGCTGGCTACCTCAAAAGCCTCGACGCGAACTTCTACAACTCCCTCAAAAAGGACCTCGCCAGGAGCCTCTACCGCCTGGTAGACGCCAAGCGCAAGAAGCGCCTCTCGTGGAGCGTGGATCTCCAGCAGCTCAGGCAGATGGTCTCCATGCCCCCGAGCTACCGCTACGCCTCGAAGATAAAGGAGAAGCTCCTCCCCGCCCACGAGGAGCTCAGGCGGCGCGGCTACCTAGACCGGGCCGAGATAGAGGAGATCGGCAGGGGGCGCGACAAGCGCCACGTCGTCCACTACCGGGTCTCGCCCGCCTTCGTCCGCGACCGCACCGATACCAAAGAGGACCTCACCGAGCCCCAGCGCTACGCCGCGGACGTCCTAGCGGCGCACGGCGTCTGGGCCGAGACGGCGCGCGACCTCGTCCTCAAGCACGGCCCCGACCACTGCCTCTACTACGTCGAGCTCCTCCCCTACCGAAAGGGCGTCAGGGACGCCGGCGCCTGGCTGCGCAAGTACATCGAGAACGGCTGGCCGCTAAAAACACCAGGAGAGCTCGACACCCCCCCGCCAAAGCTTCCCGGCATCGCGAACGGCGCCGCCAAAGCTCTCCAGCCGGCGCACGGCGAACCGGTTGCAGGGGAGGAACGGGGCGGCGACGCAACCGCGAGAAGACAGCCGGAAAGCGAGCAAGGAGCGGAGGAGAT
>DASYWA010000013.1:0-6768 GCA_035936475.1 Rubrobacter sp.
GTCCGGATGCCCCGGTCGTCGGCCTCCGTGATCGCCTCGAGCCGGACGTAGAGCCGGACCCCGGGCTCCAGGTCGACGGCGAGCTCCTCGCCCGTCTCCAACCCGTAGAGGAACGCCCTCGTCGGGACGACCGAGACGTCGCCCCAGCGTTCCTCGGCCGCCGCCCGCGCGGCGGCGGGTCCGGGGAGCATGAGCCGGTTCAGGCGCGCCCGGCGGTCTTCGCCGGCGGGCGCCGTCGTTCCTTCTTCCGGGGCGTGCCCATCGGCCTGCCGCTTTTTACGCCCGACGAGCGCCTGGGAACGGAACGGCTCCGGCCATCCTCGCGGCGGCGCGCCAAGCTCCCCGCGCAGAAAGCCGACGACGCTGTCCGGCAGATCGTACGCCCCGGGGTCCGACCGGAGGTCGTCGGGGTCTATCCCTGCGGAGAGCAGGTACAGGGCGAGGTCGCCGACGACCTTGCTCGTGGGCGTCACCTTCACGAGCCGGCCCAGCAACTCGTCGCAGCGGGCGTAGAGGCGCTCTACCTCTTCGAAGCGCCCGGCAAGCCCCAGGGCGATGGCCTGCTGCCTGAGGTTGGAGAGCTGGCCTCCCGGGATCTCGTGCCGGTACACGGTGCCCGTCGGGGACCGCAGCCCGGACTCGAAAGGCGCGTACAACCTTCTCACCGCCTCCCAGTAGGGCTCGAGGTCCCCCAGGGAATCGAGGGAGAGCCCCGTCTCGCGGCCGGTGTGGTCCGTGCCCGCGACGATGGCGGCCAGGGACGGCTGGCTGGTCATGCCGGACAAGGGGGCGGCGGCGCCGTCCACCGCGTCGACGCCGGCCTCCACCGCCGCCAGGTAGGTCGCGAGCTGGCCGCCGCCTGTGTCGTGGGTGTGCAGGTGCACCGGGAGGTCGAACTCCCGTCTTAGGGCGCCGACGAGGGCGCGCGCGGCCGGGGCGCGCACGAGGCCCGCCATGTCCTTTATGCACAGGATGTGGACGCCGGCCCGCACCAGCTCTTCCGCGAGGCGGAGGTAGTAATCCAGGGTGTAGAAATCCTCTCTCGGGTCGCAGAGGTCGCCGGTGTAGCAGAGCGTGCCCTCGGCCACGGCTCCCGCCCCCAGGGCCGCCTCGATGGCGGTGCGCATCCGACCCACGTCGTTGTTGGCGTCGAAGATGCGGAAGACGTCGAGGCCCGCCGCGCGCGCTTCCTGCACGAAGGCGGCCACCACCTCGGGCGGGTACGTGCTGTAGCCGACCACGTTCTGGCCGCGCAAGAGCATCTGCAGGCAGACGTTGGGCAGGGCCTCCCTGAGACGGGCGAGACGCTCCCACGGGTCCTCGTGCAAGAAGCGCAGGGCCACGTCGAAGGTAGCCCCGCCCCACACCTCAGCCGAGAACAGCCCGGGCAACGTGCGCGCGATGTGCGGGGCGACCGCGAGCATGTCGAAGGTCCGCATCCTGGTGGCGAGAAGCGACTGGTGGGCGTCGCGCATCGTCGTGTCGGTGACCTGCAGCGCGGTGCTCTCGCGCAGCCAGCGGGCGAAGCCCTCCGGGCCGAGCTCTTGCAGCCTCTGCCGGGACCCGGGCGGCGGTTCGCCGCCCGGCAGGGGCGGGAGCTTGGTGCGGGGGTCCGGCGCCGAGGGGGGAGGCTCGTGCGGGCGGTTGACGGTGGCGTCGGCGAGGAGATCGAGGAGCCGGCTGGCGCGGTCGCGCCCGGCGGCGACGGTGGTGAGGTGCGGCCTCTCGTCGATGAACGACGTGCTCAGGCGGCCCGCAAGGAAGTCGGGGTCGGCGAGCACCGCCCGCAGGAAAGCCATGTTGGTCGCCACGCCGCGCACCCGGAACTCGGCCAGGGCGCGCCCGGCTCGGCGGGCGGCCGCCGCCAGGTTCTCCCCGCGGGTGGTGATCTTCACCAGGAGTGAGTCGAAGTAGGGACTCACCTCCGCCCCTGGGTAGGTGGTGCCGCCGTCCAGCCGGATCCCGGCCCCACCCGGCGAGCGGTAGGCTGAGATCTTCCCTGTGTCCGGCCTGAAGCCCTGCGCTGGGTCCTCGGTGGTGACGCGGCACTGCAACGCCGCGCCCCGCTGGCGGATGGTCTCCTGGGCGAGACCGAGGTCCGAGAGCGTCTCGCCCCCGGCGATCCTGAGCTGGGCGTGGACGAGGTCGACGTCGGTGGTCTCCTCGGTGACGGTGTGCTCGACCTGGATGCGCGGGTTCGTCTCGATAAAGGCGTACCGGCCTTCCGGTTTGTCGCCCCCTTCGACGAGGAACTCCACGGTGCCGGCGTTGCGGTAGCCGACCGCGCGGCCGAAGCGGACGGCGTCCTCGCAGAGCCTCTCGCGCAGCCTGGGGTCCAGGTTCGGGGCCGGGGCGATCTCGATCACTTTCTGGTGGCGCCGCTGGACGGAGCAGTCCCTCTCGTACAGGTGGATCACCTCGCCCTTGGTGTCCGCGAGTATCTGCACCTCGATGTGGCGGGGACGGATCACCGCCTGTTCGAGAAAGACCGTCGGATCGCCGAACGCGCCATGCGCCTCTCGGATCGCGGTCTCCACCGCGCCTGGGAGGTCCTCGGGCCGCTCGACCCGACGCAACCCCCTTCCGCCGCCCCCGCCGGCCGCCTTGACGAAGACCGGGTAGCCGATCCCTTCGGCGGCAGCGAGTGCCTCCTGCGGGCCTTCGATCGATTCGGAGGCCCGCAGCACGGGGATGCCCGCCTCCTCGGCGATCTGGCGGGCGCGCATCTTGTCCCCCGTAAGCGAGAGCACGCCGGGCGGCGGGCCGACGAACGTGAGCCCGGCCTCCTCGCATGCCCGGGAGAAAGCCGCGCTCTCGGAGAGGAAGCCGTAGCCTGGGTAGACCGCGTCGGCCCCGACCCGCTTTGCCGTGCCGACGAGCGTCTCGATGTCCAGGTAGGCCCGCACGGGGTGGCCCGCCTCGCCGATCTCGTAGGCCTCGTCCGCCTTTTGGCGGTGGAGGGAACCCCGGTCTTCGGGGGTGTAGACCGCGACGGTGCGGATGCCGAGCTCGTAGGCCGCCCTGAACGCCCGGATGGCGATCTCCCCGCGGTTGGCGACCAGGACCTTCTTCAGCATCGTGTCAGCTTACCCAGCAGGTAGTCGGACGGTTGACGACCACCTGCAACGCTCGTAGAGGGGCCGTCGATCACCTCCTCCCTGACCACAACCGGTCTACAAGAGGTCCATGTTCATGCCGGCCCTGGTTACCGCCGCCGCGCCGAGACCCTGCTCGGGCTCGGCCACCACGACCTCGGTGGTGACGATGAGGCTACCGATGGAGGCCGCGTTCTGCAGCGCAGACCGGGTGACCATCGCAGGGTCTACGACCCCTGCGGCCACCAGGTCCTCGTACTCGCCGGTAAGGGCGTTGAAACCGACGGAGCCGCCCCGGTCCCTGACCCTACCCACCACGATGGAGCCGTCGGCGCCGGCGTTGATCGCTATCTGGCGAATCGGCTCCTCCAGCGCCCGGTGCACGATCCTCGCCCCGGTCCGCTCGTCGCCGTCGAGCGAGTCGAGCAGCGCTGCGACCGGCTGCTGGGCGTGCAGCAGCGCCACGCCGCCGCCCGGTACGATGCCCTCTTCGAGGGCCGCCCGGGTCGCGGACAAAGCGTCCTCGACGCGGTGCTTCTTCTCCCTGAGCTCGGTATCGGTCGCGGCGCCCACCTTGATGACCGCCACACCGCCGGCGAGCTTGGCGAGGCGCTCCTGGAGCTTCTCGCGGTCGTAATCCGAGTCGGTGTTGTCGAGCTCGACGGTTAGCTGGCTGATGCGGCCCTTGATCCGCTCCGGGTCGCCCGCGCCGTCGACGATGGTGGTGTCGTCCTTGGTGACGACGACCTTCCTCGCGCGCCCGAGCTGCTCTGGCGTGGTGTTCTCGAGCTTGAGGCCGAGCTCCTTGGTGATGACCTCGCCGCCGGTGAGGATGGCGATGTCCTCGAGCGTCCTCTTCCTGCGGTCGCCGAAGAGTGGGCCCCTCACCGCCACGGCCGTAAACGTGCCGCGCAGCTTGTTGACGATAAGGCCCGCCAGGGCCTCGCCCTCGACGTCATCCGCGATGATCAAAAGGGGTTTGTTGCTCCGGACGACGTGATTCAGTACCGGCAGGAGGGGCTGGACGTTGCCGATCTTCTGGTCGGCGATAAGGACGAACGGGTCGTCGAGGACGGCCTCCATCCTCTCCTGGTCGGTGACGAGCTGCGGGGAGATAAAGCCCTTGCCGAACTGCATCCCTTCCGTGAACTCGATGTCCATCCCGAAAGTCTGCGACTCCTCGACGTTGACCACACCGTCCTTGCCGACCTTGTCGATGGCGTCGGCGATCACGTTGCCGATCTTCTCGGAGCGGGCGGAGATGGCGCCCACGCGCGAGATCTCGTCGCGCCCGCTTATCTCCTTGGCCTGTTCCTTTATCGCCGCAACGGCGACCTCGACGGCCTTCTCGATGCCGCCGCGGAGGATCACGGGGTTCGCGCCGGCGGCCACGTTCTTGATCCCCCCGCGGACGATGCTCTGGGCGAGAACGAGCGCCGTGGTCGTCCCGTCGCCCGCGACGTCGTTGGTCTTGTGGGCGACCTCCTTGACCATCTGCGCGGCCTGGTTCTCGAAGATGTTCTTCAGGTCGATCTCCTGCGCGATCGTCACGCCGTCGTTGGTGACGGTCGGCGAGAGCAGCGCCTTGTGCAAGATCACGTACTGGCCCTTCGGGCCGAGCGTGGTCTTGACCGCGTCGGCGAGCTTGTTAACCCCCGACTCCAGCGCCCTGCGCGCGTCTGTGTCGAACTTTAGCTTCTTGGGCGCCATCGACCGGCCTCCTCTATCGAACGGGTTACGGACCTACACGATCTTCGGTCGGACGCCGCTACTCTTCGACGATCCCGAGGAGGTCGTCGGCGTCCAGGATCAGGTAATCCTCCTCATCCAGCGTGATACCGGTGCCGGAGTACCTGGCGAAGACCACCAGATCGCCCTCGTTTAGCTCTCCATCCTCGAAGTCGCCGACCGCCACGATCCTCGCGGTCTGCGGCTTGTCTTTGGCCGTCTCGGGCAGAACGATACCCGAGGCCGTCTTCTCCTCCTGCTCTACGGGCTTTACCAAGGCCCGCTCTCCTATCGGTCTGAGCTTCACCCGCTCGCCCCCTTTGATGTGCCCCTCTGTCGAAGGCGGCCCGGGCCACAAGCGGCCCGGGCCGTCGTTCTTCGGCTAGAACGGTCGTCAGGCCGCCTCGTCCGGGATCAGGATGCCCCGGCCGCGCAGCCTTCCGTTGTTGAGGTCCTGGATCGCGTCGTTCACGGCGTCCAGGGGGTAGGTCGAGGTGTGCAGCGTGACGAGGCCGCGGGCGGTAAGGTTCATCAGTTCCTCGAGGTCATTGTAGGTACCCACGAGGTTGCCGATCACGCTCCGCTCCGTTGAGATGATGTCTATGGTCGGGATCTCGATCTTCCCGCCGTACCCGATGACGTAGTGGAACCCCGCCGGACGGGTCATCGTCCACGCCTCGTCCTCGGCCCCCCGCTCGCCGACGTAGTCGAAGACCACCTCGGCGCCGCCGTTGGTCATCTCCAGCACCGTGTCCGCGTAGCCTTCCTCCACCTTGACCGTCTCGTCCGCGCCCCACTCCTTGGCCAGCGCGAGCGCCTCCTCGTTCGGGTCGACCACGATGATGTTGGTCGGCGTCATCGCCCTTAGGCACTGGATGCCGATGTGCCCGAGCCCACCGGCGCCGATGACCACCGCGTTGGTGCCCGCGTACAGCTCGGGGACGCTCTTCCTGACGGCGTGGTGGGCGGTGAGGCCCGCGTCGGCCAAAGCCGCGATGTCTTTCGGCTCGAGGACGGGGTCGAGCTTGACGACGCTGCGGGCGCTCGTCCTCAGGAGTTGGGCGAAGCCGCCGTCCTGGGAGATGCCGGGGAAGGCGCCGTTCTCGCACTGCATGTCGCGCCCGGCCCGGCAGTAGTGGCACAGCCCGCACGTCATGAGGGGGTGGCAGATCACGGTGTCTCCGGGCTGCACGTTGGTGACCGCAGGCCCGACTTCCTCGATCCACCCCGAGTTCTCGTGCCCGAGCACGTAGGGCAGGAGCGTCCCGTCCGGGTCCTGGATCGGCGCCCACTGACCCTCGACCACATGTATGTCCGTCCGGCAGAGGCCGGCGGCGCCCACCCTGACGATGACGTCGAGGGGGTTTTGGATGCTCGGTTCGTCTATCTCCTCGACCTTGAGGCTGTCTTGAGGGATGCTCTCGTCGTAGCGGTGCAGACGCGCCGCCTTCATGCCGTCTTCTCCTCTCTTTCGGTGATACCGTAACGGGTGGACAGGAGACCGCGGCAAAAGCTCGCGTTCCCGTCGATGCTCACCCGCACCGTCCGCGCGAACCGCAGGTGCTGCACGACCGCCTCCCGGGGCACGGCGTTGCCGTCCGGGTCGACGACGAGCGGCGCCCCCGCGGAGGAGTCGATACCCAGCTCCCTGCGACGCTCCAGGTACTTCTCGAACTCCGCCGACGGCGGCACGTCTTCGAGCCTCATGCCGGCCAGATCCGCGGGGGAGTGGTCGTCCGCGAGCAGGATCCTGCACAGTTGCTCCTGCCGACTCACAAAGGACTTGCGGCGGAAGGTGGAGCGGAGTTTCTCCAGGTCGGCGCCCTCGGTCTGCTCGGGGAAGGCGCCGTCGAAGCCGCGCTCCCCGTTGACGCCGCCGTTGATCTCCTCGGAGGCGTAGTGGTCGTCGAGGACGACGCTCGCCTCCTCCAGGCCAGGTACGGAG
>DASYWA010000014.1:0-13160 GCA_035936475.1 Rubrobacter sp.
TATCTTCAAATAAGGGCGGTCCGTATGCCGTCCGGTACCCTGCCGGTGATGGTGTCACGGTGAGACAGTATGGCTATTTTGTCGTGACAGACAATGGGGGGAGTGCCGTCTCCATTACGTTCCATCCTCGCAACCTCAAGGGGGCCAACGTATTCGCCGCCAAGACCCATGAATTCACGAATGTGCCTTTGTAGGGCACGGGCTAACCTAAGCTTTCGCGCATAATCCCTCCCTTTGGACTCCCTGTAGGCTCCCTGGCGCGCCCAGTATCCTATCTGGCGCGGCTTGGGCACTGGCTATCAGCAATCCCGGCCCTTCTTCATAACCTTATTCACCGGAGTGCGTGGAAGGTTAATTCTCCGAAGTTCATATTCAGCCTCCTGCATAACTCCGGCCGGATCGGAGGTCTAACAGCCTCTCACGATCTCGAGGAGCATAGAAGTCAACACTAGATGTTGGGGTGCTGGATAGATATGCGAGTCTTGCTTTACGGGTTGCTATGTCCTTGACCATGCGATGCTCCATACTTCTCTCTTGTAGGAAAGTATGGAGCGCCAAGTGGACCAACAGCAACAAGCCCAATGGCGGCTTACCAGAAGGCAGTTTATGTGGGCGGTGATACCGTCGACCCTAGTCCTTATTATCGTGATCGGCGGTTACCTCTTCGGGTGGAAGTGGACTGGCTTTACTGACCAAACACTTTGGGACTGGCTGAAATTCCTTCTCGCAGTGGCTGTACCGGCGGTACTTGTCTTCTACGGACAGCGGATTAGCAAACTCCAATATCTCGGCCAACAAGAAGCAGAGGAAAAACGTGCGCAAGACGAGTCATTGCAAAGCGTAACTACATTTGTTTAAATACATCTTTGAAGGAACGGCGACAGCCTTAGTTCCTGCTTTTGACAACGGAATAGCTGAAACGCAAGCGGTACGGGGAGGACATTGGCGAGCCCCCGCGTGGCCAGCCCGGAGTAGGTAACGCAAACACTCATAGAAAGGCAACCAGGTGAGCGAATTCGGCGCAGTAATAAAGCAACTCCGAAACGCAAAGGGCTGGTCACAGGGGCAGCTAGCCGTCTATTCCGAGACCTCCCAGCCTACCGTAAACCAGATCGAAACGGGGAAGCGTAACCCTTCCACGGAAACACTTGAAAAGCTAGCCCGGGCGCTTGAGGTCGAGGTGGCGGACCTCTTCCCAAAAGCACCGCGCGGCTTGTCGCTTGAACCCGCACCGTTCGACGGCGTCGAGGAGTGGATGGCCGCGCACGGGCACAAGGACGAGGACCAGTTCCGAGACCAGCTCCTAGGCCTCGACCTGGACATAGACGAGGGGGGGCGTCCGCGTGGCCTCGAGGAGGCGATAGCGGAACTCAGGCTCACGCGCGACCGGCTCCTAGAAGACTTGAAGAGGCCCGTCACAAGAACATCCCTCTTCCCGAGACGGTCAGGACTGCCCACAAGAGATGAGCGTATACGTGAGGCGCTGAGGCCGGCGAAGGAGGCCTGGGAACTCGAGTGGGAGATAAGGCACGAGTACCTAGCGCGCGAGATTGAACTCATAAACCATGGCCGCAGGCTGCTCGAGGGCGCCACCGAATACGAGCCAAGGCTAGAGGAGCTGCTCGAAGCGGCGTACGCACAGGCGAGTGCTGCGTAGCGTGGCGCGAATAAGAAAGGCCGGGCGGGCACCCGGCCAAGTCTGTACACCCAACTGCGAGAAAGGTGTGACGTGATTATAGACCACACCGCCCGGCGGCGCAGCCTCCGCTTCGGCGAGGAAGACGTCCTGGCGGCCCTGCGCGAGGCGTTCGACCAACGATCCGACTGGCGGGGCTTCGACGCCAACCAACTCTCCAAGTTGTTGTTCCTCCGCGGCTACCTCAGCAAACCGCCGGAGGACGCGGACGTGGAAGCGGCGCTGCCGTTCGCCCGCGAGGACCTGGACAGGGCCGCATGAGCAGCGCTAAGGCCGCGGCCCGCTACATAGAACGCGGGTGGTACGTGGTCCCTATCCCGCACGGGAAAAAGGGACCCCAGCTCACCGGCTGGCAAAGGCTGCGGCTCACCACCTCGGACGTACCACGCTACTTCACTAACGGCCAGAACGTCGGGATCATAAACGGCGAGGCCTCCGGTTGGCTCGTCACCGCAGACCTCGACTGCCCGGAAGCCGTCAAGATCGCGGGGCGGTTCCTCGAACCCACCCTGACGAGCGGACGCGATTCCGTTCCGGACGGCCATTGGTGGTACGTCTCGCCGGGCCTCGAGCACCGAGAGTTTGAAGGCATCCCGAAATCCGCCTCGGAAGGCACCATCCTCGAGCTGCGCTCGACGGACCATCAGACGGTGGTGGAGCCTTCGGTCCATCCGAGCGGCGAACGGTACCGTTGGAGCCGGAGCGGGCTAGAGCCGTTGGGGATCGGCGCCGGCGAGCTCACGGCTGCGGCCAGGCGCCTCGCAGTGGCCGCCTTGATAGCCCGCCACCTTCCTGAACCCAAAGGGCGAGGGGGCGGAGGCGGACGGTACCACTACGCGCTCGCGCTGGCCGGCTACCTGCTGCGCCACGAGGAGGGCTCCGAGGCCGTCGAGAAGCTCCTCAAAGCTGCGTGGGACGCGAGAGGTTGGCACGGCATAGAGAAGGATCAGCGGAGTTCCTACGCCGGCATCGACCGTGCCGTGCGCGACACCGGGGAGAAGGTGCGGCGCGGGAACCCCGCCACAGGTGGAAAAGCGCTGGAGGCAATGGTTCAGGGCCTCCCCCGCAAGATAGCGGACTTCCTCGGATGGGAGCGCTTCAGCCTCCGGGAAGGGCGCGGGGTGTACCTCTGCGCCGACGCGGGGAACGCCGAGCGCCTGGTGGACCGGCACGGCGCGAACCTACGGTACTGCTACCCGTGGGGGAAGTGGCTCGTCTACGACGGTGCTAGGTGGCGCGTGGACGACCGTGGCGCCGTCGTGCGCCTAGCCAAGGACGCGGCGCGTGCGATCTTCGAGGAGGCCAAGGAAGCCCCCGACGACGCGGCGGCCAAGCGGCTCGGGAAGTGGGCCAGCGATTCCCTGTCGGAGAGCAAGCTGCGCTCCATGATCTCCCTCGCGCAGTCCGAGCCCGCCGTCCCGATCCTCCCAGAGGAGATGGACGTCTCCAAGGACCTCCTGAACGTCCTCAACGGCACGATAGACCTCCGGACGGGGGAGCTGCGCGAGCACCGCCGCGAGGACCTCATAACCAAGATAGCTCCGGTCGAGTACAGCCCGGGTGCAAAGGCGCCGACGTGGGTGCAGACCCTCGAGCGCGTACTGCCCGCCCCGGAGGTGCGCGCGTTCTTCAAGCGGTTGTGCGGCTACGCCCTAACGGGGAGCGTCTCGGAGCAGGTGCTCCCAGTCCTCTACGGGACCGGGGCCAACGGCAAGAGCACGGTGCTGAACGCCCTCCTCGCGGTCTTGGGCGACTACGGCATGCAGGCCGCGCCGGACCTTCTGGTGGTGAAGAAGAGCTCGCACCCCACGGAACTTGCGGACCTCTTCGGGATGCGTTTCGTCGCCTCCATAGAGGTGGAAGACGGGAGCCGGCTCGCCGAGAGCCTGGTCAAGCAACTCACCGGCGGAGACCGGGTGAAGGCGCGGAGGATGCGCCAGGACTTCTGGGAGTTCGAGCCGACGCACAAGGTCCTCATGGCCTGCAACCACAAGCCGCAGGTGCGCGGGACGGATACCGCCATATGGCGCCGGTTGCGCCTCGTGCCCTTCACCGAAACAATACCGCCGGCGGACCAGGACCGGAACCTTCCCGAGAAGCTCAAGGCCGAGCTGCCCGGGATTCTTGCCTGGGCCGTCGAGGGTTGCCTCGAGTGGCAGCGCGAGGGGCTCAAGGCTCCCGAAGAGGTGCGCCAGGCGACCGGCGCGTACCGGGCGGAGATGGACGTCCTTGGGGCGTTCCTGCGAGAGTGCTGCGAGATCGGCGCCAGCCACAACGAGGCCGCCAAGGACCTCTACGCCGCGTACAGCAGGTGGTGCGAGGAGGGAGGCGAGCGGCCAGAGACCAAGCGCAAATTCGGCTCCCGGCTGACCGAAAGGGGTGGCTTCGAGCGGTACAGAGGCGGCTCCGACGGCGGCCATAGGTGGCGCGGGGTCCGTCTACTGACCTTTTGGAAAGCTGCGATTAGCAGGGATTCTGACCCTTCTGACGTAAAAGGGACTATCGACGGTAAGAAACAGGCCTCTCACGGAGTTAACGGCAAAACAAGGTCAGAAGGGTCAGAAAGGTCAGTGGTGGGGGACTTCGAGGATTGCCCCCACGGCGTCATGGGCGGCTGCGAGGAGTGCCGATGAGCGCCCGCCTGTTGCCCGCCGTCCGCGACTTCATAGGCCCGCATCCCCGCGCCGCCCGGCTCTCTGCCGAGCAGGTGGCGGGGCTGCTGTGGGTGAGGCGCGAGGAGGGGCGGCTGCGGCTGTACACGCGCCTGGAGGCCCTGCGGGAAGCGGGGAAGGGCCCGGCGTGAGCGCCCGCGAGGTGCTCGGGGAGCTGGACCGTCTGGGGATCTCCATCTTCTACCGGCCGCAAGGCGGAGGCCTCGACACGAGAATCTCCGTCGGCGTGGGGCGGGAGCGCGTCTACCCTGAGCTGCGTCGCGCCATAGAGGAGAGGACGCCGGAGCTGCTGAGGATGGCACGCTTCGAGGCCAGCCGGCACACGCCGGGCACCTACGTGAGAAGGCCGAGGGGCGTGGCGTGAGCGAGCGGGAGGCAAAGGAGGTACGGGAGTTGGAGGCGCCCGGTTGGGAGCGGGGGGGGCTGGGACCCAAGGCGATCTGGCGCAGGCCGGATGCCGGCCGCTGGTGGGCCCACCACCAGGCCTACATCGAGCTGCGCAAGGAACGGTTCGATGCCAGGGTGGGTCACGCCAAAACGGGAGAGGATGAGGTTTGAGGGGCCAATCGGCCGGGCGCCCGGACAACCTGGGGCGGGTCGGTCCCGAGACCGCGGCCGTTTTTCGGAGACCTAGACTCATCGGCTTCAGCGAGGCATGTGAGACAGACAAGGAACGAAAAGGAGCATGAGCATGAGTACCGAGACGAAGGACGCCCACGGGACGGGGCGGGCGTGAGGGGGCACAGTGTCGAGCGGACCGCCTCGCAGATGGAGGACTTGCTGTCGGAACACGCCGGGGGTGGGGGGGTGCGTACTTGATGGCCGTTTGCTCCGGTATCAAGAGGGACGGCGGGAAGTGTACGGCGACCGTAGAGCCACCGCAGGGATACTGTTGGTGGCACGATCCGGCTAACGCCGACAAGCGCAAGCGCGCGGCCTCCAGGGGCGGACGTGGCCGGTCCGGTGGGGAACTTCCGGAACTCAAACGGCAGTTGAAGGACCTCGCCGCGGGCGTACTGGACGGCTCCGTGGACCGGGGCTCCGCGGCCGTCGTCAATCAGATCATAAACACGGTCGTTCGCGTGGTCGAGCAGGAGCGCAAGGAGCGCGAATTGGGCGAGATGGCCGAAAGGTTGGAGGCGCTCGAAGAAGTCTTGAAGGGGCGGAGGACCGGATGAGCAAGAACGGGCTTCACAGGCACTACGGCAAGCTGACGGCGGAAGAGAGGTTCCGCCTGGACGTGCTGGCAATGGCGCGGGGGGATCTCAAAGAGTCGGAGCGCCTCGTTAGCTCGTGCCCCCGGGAAACCTACACCATGACGGAGCACGGCTTCGTGGGGCGGTGGGGCGCGGTGGAGAACATTGCGCTGCGGATGTACATAGCGATAAACAACGATCTGGCGAAGCTGCAAATGGTGGACGCTTTCCGGGTGATGGTCCCCTACCAGGAAACCCTCTCGAGCAACATAGCCTTCGACGCTTACTTCACCGGCCACAAGTCCGGGAGCTACCACGCATGGAACTACGCCGGTAAGACGGGCTGCCCGCCGGCGTGGCCCGAAGGCGAGGACCCCGAAGAAATATGGGAGCCCGAAGAGGACGAGCGGGACCCCGCGATGCAACGGGACGAGGACGAGCTTGAGGCCACTCTGAAGAGCTACGGCCACTTCCTACCGGAAGTGCTGGACAAGATGGAGCGCGAGCTGGCGACGAGCGCCTGGAGCCTGTGGGAAGGCTTCTCCGCGTTCTGCCGGGACGTCGTGGGCGTGGACGCCGAGAAGGTCGCCGCGGTGATCCTGGAGCCCGTAGAGGACCGCGTGAGGGGGATACAGGCCCGCGCCGAGCGCCTGGGGCTGGAGCTCGACGCCGATGCCGTCGAGGAGATACGCGAGGGCCTCGCGGAGGCGTGGCGCGTCCGCCTGGAGCGGGGCGTCTGATGGGTAGGGTCCGGGGGCGCCTCCTGAAGCTGGAGGAGACCGCGAAGCGGGAGACCATGACCCTCCTCTGCCCGGAGTGCGGCGCGGAATTCGTGGCTTACGGCGACGTCCCCCTCGAGTTCGTCGTCCACCAATGGGCCACGCAGACCGGCCAGGAGGGCCACCACGAGACGCCCGAGGACATCCTCCGCATCTCCGCCCACGAGCACGACCCGGGCGCCTTCCTAGAAAAGGGCAGCGGCCTGCCGTTCCTGAGCAAGGCCGTCTCGGGCATCGACATCGGCGCAAGCCCAGGGGACGCGGGGGCTGGTGACGATGGTGGGGCTTAGGGGCCGGCTCAAGCGCCTGGAGAGGGAGGCCGAGGGGGAGATGGTTGTCGTCCCGCAAAAGGACGGCACGGTGAAGCGCTTCCCGCAAAGCGCGCTGCAGGAGTCGTTCGTGACGAACCTGAAACGCCTCCGCGGCGAAGACGTGCCGCACCACCCGCTCGGGGTTGCTGCGGCCGAGTCCCCGGACTCGGAGTGGAGCAGGTCCTTCTACTCGGCTGCGTGGACGGACATCGTAAGCCCCGTGGAAGACCTCTCCGAGTAGGCCCAAGCGCACGAGGTTGCCGTCTCCCGGCCTGCGCGGGGGGCCCGAAGGGGCTAGTATAGGCCCATGACCGCGACCAGACAGACCGCGACACAGACCAGACAAAGGGCGCGACTATGACCGGACGGCGCGTGACGACACGCGAGGCGGCGGAGGCCCTGGGTATCAGCGTAGAGGCTGTGAGGAAGCGCATAGAGCGCGATCAGCTCGCCCACGAGAGGGTGGACAACCGTGTCTACGTCTACCTGGACGAAGACCGGACCGAGTCTGGACCTGACGTAGAGGGCGAGGGGGCTGGAGCGCTGGTCGAGAGTTTGCAGGACCAGGTCTCCTACCTCCGCGAGCAGCTGGCCGAAGAGAGGCGAGCCAACGACGAGAACCGCCGCCTGCTCCTCGCCGCCCTCGAGCGCATCCCGGCCATAGAAGCCCCGCGAGAACCCTCCGAGACGGTCGAGGAAGGGGAAGACCCGGACCAGGCCGGAAGTCCTCAGACGGCCGCACAGGGGTCCCAGGCGGGCGCTACGGGGCGCCCATGGTGGCGGCGCATCTTCGGCGGGTGAGCGCCGCTGATGGCGAAGCCTAGAGCCAACCCCGCTACAATCCAGCAGTCCCGGCGTTCCAATTCCCTGCGCCGGGGCTCTATTCATGCCTTCGCATATCCACCCACCGCGCAAACTCCTGTCGCGCCCAAGCGGGTAGAGGGGGGGCCGAGAGGGCGTTTCTGGGCCCATAGGACCGGGGTTATGCGGGATCCTGCAAGCGAACTTCGGAGAACAACCCTTCCACGCACTCCGGTGAATAGGGGTTCGGGCTCCCGCAAGTCGGGGGCTCTGAAGAAAAGGCCGGGCCCCCTAGCGGAGGTACCCGGCCGCCGAAAGGTCGAGGTGGGACCCTGCCCTTTCGGCCAAAGAACCGCCTCGCGGCGCGCTGCAACGCTCCACCATTATCGAGCAACGGACGCCGGTTGTGCATGGGTCACCCGACCCATATTTCAGGTTGCTTCGGCGCCCTGTGGGGCCGATTTTGGCCCACACGGGCTAGGAGAAGCTGGGTCAGGCGCGCAAAAAAGAAGCCGCCGAAGATAGGCCTTTGGGCTATTGGCAGGCGTCGCGGTCTTCTGTGTATAGTGCTCGCAACGAATGCGACAGGGGTCGCCGGTGCCTTCGCGATGGTTCGGGCGGCGACAAGGAAGGCGGGAGGTGACGAACGGTGGGCACCGAAGGTCAGGCACCGACGCTGCTGCTGGTGGACGACCACGACTTCATGCGGGCGGGGTTGAGGTTCGTGCTCGAGGCCAAGACGGGCCTGGTGGTTGCCGGCGAGGCTGCCGACGGCGAGGAGGCCGTGGCGCTGTGCCGCGAGCTGCGCCCCGACGTGGTCTTGATGGACATCACCATGCCCAAGATGGACGGGATAGAGGCCACACGCCTGATCAAGGCCGAGACGCCCGAGACGGCCGTCCTCGTCCTCACCTCCCACGTGGCCGAGGACCTGCTCATGGAGGCCATAAAGGCGGGGGCGGCGGGCTACGTCCTGAAAGGGAGCGGCTACGAGGAGGTGGTCGGGGCGGTGGAGGCGGTGCTCTCGGGGGAGACGCCGCTGGACCAGGGGCTCGCCATGCGCCTCCTCAGGCGCGTGGCCGAGTCGAACGGCCGGCCGGGGGCCCCTCCCGCCGGGGGCCCCTCCCCGCAAGGAGCGGGTAGCGGGCCGAAGGATAACCCGCTGACGCCGAGGGAGACGGAGGTCCTGGTCTGCCTGGCCTCGGGTAAGACCAACCGCCAGATCGCCATGGAACTGCACCTCTCCCTGTCCACGGTCAAGAGGCACCTCGAGCACATCCTCCCCAAGCTCAAGGTCTCGGACCGCACCCAGGCCGCGCTGAAGGCCTTGGAGATGGGCCTGCTGCCTCCCGCCGGGCCGGGAGAGGGCACGACCCCTTAGCGGCCGGGACCCCGGGGAGCGTACGGGATCCTCTAGAAGCACCGAAATATGGGTCACCTGACCAATGCACAACGCGTCGCGGGTGCTCCATACTCGCCCTTGGGCGTCATGGCGCTTGGCGCGCGGTGGTTTCCTTGGCCGCAGGGGCAGGGTCCTCCCACCACGGCGTCATAGCGGGGCGGTTTCCTTGGCCGCAAGGGCAGGGTCCTCCCCACCCCACAACGCCCGAGCGACCCCAACGCATCCTCCGATCTGATAGAGCAGACGGTGACGGCGAGCACCAGCGGGCTCTCCTACAACGCCACTACCGGCCAGTACACCTACACGTGGAAGACGGACAAGGCGTGGGCGGGGCAGACGCGCCAGCTGGTTCTGAGGCTCAAGGACGGCACCGAGCACAAGGCCAGCTTCAAGTTCACCAAGTAGCGTATTACTGCTAGCCACCTAGGACGAGCAGGAGGGCCGGGGCCAACAAACCCCGGCCCTCCTCGTACGTCGAACTTCGTAGAACCCCCTCAGCGCGAAGTTCGTAGAACCCTTCTTCCACGCACTCCGGTGAATAAGAGCCTCCTGCCGCCCGAAACCTCGCCGCTTGATAGAGAGGTTGCATGAGGGGGTGGCTCTTAGGTATGCTTGCCGCCGGAAGGGAAAAGGGTAGAGGCGAAGAAGCCCGCTCCCCACACATGGGCGCAAGGGGCGGGCCGAGCCAGTGGCGCAACCGGCTACCGCAAGAGCAAGGAGGTAGCTCGTCGTGAAACAGCCAATAGATATGGCAGACATAAATCTCCCTAGAGAGTTACTCACTAAAATGAAAATGCAGGCGTCTTGGAGAAGAATGATGAAATGCAAAGCCTGCGCAACGTTCACTGAACACATTTCTATTAGCTATGCGGAAGATAAAATTATCGGTACGGGGATGCCTTCAAAGATTGCACTCAGATACCTCGACGTCTTCCATTTGATAGGAACATTGGGTATGGGGAACCCTTTCGCTTGTGCAAAATGCGGTCGCGTTAGGAACGATGGAGGACTGCTTAGCGACCTAATGGACTAAATTTGGAGTGTCGCTCGTAGCTTCGGGCCTCTTTATGTACATCCCCCCGGATAGGCCATGCTGCAAGGGAGCGTAATACGTCCGGCAGGTATTACGCGATTCTTATGGACAGGGCAGGCCTTCAAGCTTCTTCGTACATAAGAAAGCCTGCGGGACCGGACCTATGCAGGACATTGCATCCGAACTTCCGAGAAGGCATATTTGCCGTAGTTCATCGAAACTGCACCGCGGTTTGGCTCCCGAGCTTAAGGACCTACTTGGTGTTCGGCTCAAGGTCACGCCAGCCGCTAGACCAGCCGTTCGGCCGCAGGAAGGAGATGACGAGGGAGCGAGTCACGCTCGCGGGTAGAACCGGGTCAGCAGGGGAGCGGTAACGCTTTCGACGATTTCCGCCTGTCTTGCGGACAGGTCTTCCTTCCAACCCCCCGGTTTGCCCTTGCGGTAGAACTTTCCCTCCCCCTTTTCTGCCGGCGGCACCTTGTCCCAGGCGCGCTCACCGACCGCGCGGGCGATCCGTTCGTCTTCGGCGGGCAGTCTCAGCTCCGAGCAGAGGCGCCGCATGGTTCCCAAAGTGTCGGACCTGAGGTCCTCGTAGCGGACGAGGGTCTTGGGTCCGCGGTGGGCGTCGAAGGCCTCCTTGCCGCTGGACATCTGGCGCACGTACCTGTTGGCGAGGATCCTCGCGTAGGCCGTCCTGTTCTTGTCCGCCGACGTGGCCCTGCCCCGCCGGGACTCGTCCATGGCCTCGTACATCCAGTTGCCCTCCTTCTGCGCGTCTAGGACCGAGGCGACCACGTCTCGGGGGTCGCGCACGAGCAGGACCATGCGGCTCTCCGGCAGCGCCTCGGCTATCAGGGGGGCGCCTAGGGCGCCGCCGGGCTCCTTGACGACGAGGTAGTCCCCGGGGCCCACGGACGGGTGGGAGGCGCTGGCGGTGCGGAGCACGAAGCTCCGCAGGGCGCCCGTCCACGCCTTACGCGTGGGGTCGCCCATCACGAAGTCGACCGAGCCCAGCTGGCCTTCCTGCGCCCTCTCGTAGAAGTCCCCGAAGAGCTGCGCGACCTTGGGCTCCTCCCACGCCTCGCACCCCAGGAGGTCAGTGAGCATGCCCCGCAGCCAGGTCGTCCCGCTACGGGCGGTGGAGAAGATCCAGACGGTCCTCGCCGGGTCCACGCCCGCCGCCTCTCCGGGTTCTCCCCCGGGCGCGGACCCCGAACGGGCGGCCACCGCCATGCGGGCGCCGTGGTAAAGGCCCCTGGCACGGTAGAAGGCCCTCCTGAGCGTCGGGTTCTTTCTCACCGCTCTCTTAACGCGCACAAGGTCGGACAACTCGGCGCACCTTTCCGTGTAACGAGCGTGACGGCGCGAATTCTACAGCAAGGGCACGAAACCGGTGGCGGCGTCGCAGCGACGTTTGCGCTGCCGTACTCGCCCTTCGCAGCAGCTCGCCCGCGAGGCCGCCTTCTCCGTCCCAAACCCCTTCGTCAAGGCGCGGTCGTGAACGACCAAGCCTTGTCGGCCGCGAGGGGGTTGCCAGACGTGTCCTTAACCCTGGAGGTACCGCCTCTCACGATCGCGGTGTAAGACGCTCCCGGCTCGAGGTTACCTGCGGGATTGAGGACGGCTACGCTGTTGGCCGGGTCGTAGGTCGGGGCCCCCTCGAAGGGGGTGTCGTCGGCTTTTTCACCAGAGCGAAGTTCCGAGAACGACCCTTCCACGCACTCCGGTGAATAAGGGGCAACCAGGGCCGGGACCTACCCAAGGATGGCCCCCGGCCTAAGTCGTTACGTGGCCTTACGAAGGCGACGGGTTGCCAGACTCCGCGTCCTCGTCATCTTCGGAGGTGAGCTCGACCCTGCCTTCTTCTCCCGGAGCACCGGTTCCGAGATCTGGTGTTCCGCCCTCGGACCTTCGATCTCCCGCAGGGCTCTGCGGTTGGCTTGCGGCGTCGGCCTCCGTGTCGCCCTCTTCGTCGCCTCCCCGGCTTTCGGCTTCGCTCCTGCTCCTCTCGGCCTCCTCGGCGCGGCTCTCCGCCTCCTGGAGTCTCCTCTCCGTTTCCTGAGATTGGTCCTGGGCCTGCTCGACTCGTTTCTCGGCCTCCTCGGCCCGGCTTTCGGCTTCACTGGCCCTTTTTTCCGCTTCCGTGGCCCGCCTCTTGGCTACGCTTGTGCTCCTCTTGGCCTCCTCGGCCTCGCTCTCGGCCTCGCTCCTGGCCCGTTCGGCCTCCCCGGCCCGTGCCTCGGCCTGCTCGGCCCGCGTTTCGGCCTCCTCGATCCGCCTCTGGGCCTCCTCGGCGCGCCTCTGGTTCCTCGAGGCGCCCCCCTGGTAGAAGGAGAACACGGAGTCGAGGAGGTCCATGTAGTTGTCCGTGGACACCCGCGCGAGGTCCCGGGTGGCCTCCTGCGCGAGCTGCTGCTGGCTGGCCAACTGCTGCGCCATCTGCGAGGTGCCCCCGGCTTGGGCGCGGAGGTTGCCGATCACGGCGTCGAAGAAGTACTCGACCTGCTGGGCGCCCAGCTGCTGGGCCACCGCGGTGTTGTCGGACGCTGTCCTGTACGCCGCCACCAGGGCTTTGGTGAACTCCTGGGCCGCCCTGTTTATGCTCTGCTGCTGTTGGTCGTCCACTCGGCTTTGCCTCCCGTGCTTCGTGCCCTTACGGGCCATTGGTACCCCTCTAGGCCCCCGGCTCGCGGGACCCCTAGGAAGAGGCCTCGAGCCTGCGGTCCATCTCCGCGACGAGGGTCTGCCGGTTCTTGTTGCCCTGCTCGTAGTTGCGCGTCCGCCTCAGCTCCGCTTCCGAGAGGCCATCCAGCCGCTCCGTGATCTCCTCCACGTTCATCTCGTCGTAGTCGGAAAACGGCGGCCGCCCCGAGGCGATGTCTGCGGTCTCCCGCGTCGCGTCGGCCGCCGCGCCGGCCGCCCCGGTCGCGGTGCCCAGCAACCCCGTGGTCGTGTCCGAGAGGGTGCGCGCGCCTTCCCGGGCGCCCCCCGCCGCCCGCTGGGTGCCCTCCCGGTACTGGGAGAAGGCGGTGTCGAGGAAGTCCACGTAGGCCTTCGCCGACTCCTGCGCGAAGGCCTGTCCTGCCTCCTGCTGCCTCCTGGCCTGGTCGGTCAGCCGCTCGGAGGCGGCCCGCCCGCTCTCGGCCTGCTCCCTGAGGTGGTCCATCACTCGCTCTGAGAACTCCCGGGCGAGGCGCCCCTGACGCTGCTGGGCCTCGGCGGCCTGCTCGTAGACGATCCTGTAGGACTCGGCGAGGGTCTCGGCGAACC
>DASYWA010000015.1:0-15494 GCA_035936475.1 Rubrobacter sp.
CGCGGCAGGTTCGGGAACTCGCGGACGAACTCGCCTTCTAGCTCCCCCGAGTGGGCGTCCGGCGGCATGGGGCAGCGGAAGTGCGTGGCGACGGTCTCCCGGCCGCCGGTGTAGTCCTTGACGAGGACGCTCTTCTTGTCCCGGCTGTCCACGTTGCCGGTAACCAGGTGCAGCTCCTCGCCGTCGGGCGTGGTCTGGAGGGCGAGGTCGCGGACGCCCGCCATGCTTCCATCCTTGCCGACGGCGTCAACGGTCCAGAAGCCCAGAACCTCGGGTCTGCCGTCCTCCTCGAAGAGGCGGTCTATGCCTTCGAGCTCGATGAGGAGGGGGCGCCCGCTCGCGGCGGTCGGGAAGCGGAGGCCGAGGAGCAGGGAGCCGTCCTGCCGGAAGGCGGCGCCCTCTATGTTGATGGGGTAGTCGTCCTCGTGGACGAGGCCGGACCACTTCTTTTCTTTCTCCTCGCCGCGTTCTATGGTGGCGTCTATGAGGGCCTCGCGGGTCTGCTCGCCCAGCGGGATCAGGTCGATCCCGTGCTCCCCGAAGGCGTCGTTGACGATACGGTGGAGAATGAAGGAGCGGCGGGCGACCTCGAGGTCCATTGCCGGGTCCTCGGTGACGTGCCCGACCTCGGCCTCGCGGAAGCGGGCGACGAAGCCCCTCTTGGGCTGGAGCGGCCCGTCCTTGCTGCCGAAGTGGGAGCCCAGGATGTAGACGAGGCCGGTGCGGTGGTCGCGCGTGATCGCCTCGGCGTCCTCGGTCTTGCCCGAGTCCCCGGTCAAGTGGGCGTGCAGGCGCTCTATCTCCCAGCCTTCCTCCTGCGGGGAGCCGCTGCGGTGCCCGATGGCGGCGACGCAGTCCTCGATCTCGCCCTCGTCCAACACGGCCCAGAACCCGAGGTCCCACCCGTGCGCCTCCAGCAACGCCCCGTCCTCCATGAGCAGCAGCCCGGAAGCCTCGTTCGGGTGCAGGTTGAGGTCCATCTGAAAGAGCCCGTCGTCCGCCACGCCTATCCTCCCTGTCGTCTCAACGCCCTATATTACGCGAACGGGACCGGGGGGTCCCGCTACGCCCTCCCGAGGTTACGAAAATGTTGCGATAATATTTCGATGTGTTAAATTCCTGCCGTCTTGTCGAAGCTTCTCCCCAACAGGGTATTCGTGGCGGCGTTCCTCGGGTTGCTGGTAGCCGTGTTTGCACTATTCCTGCTGCGGGACGGCGGGGAGCGCGCGGCCGTCCCCGATGTCGCGGCCGTGCGGCACTCTGGGGTCTCGGGCGCACCCAGGATCGAGGCGGAGGACGTGCGGACGATGGTCGCCTCGTACTACGCGAACGTGCTCGAGGGCAACCCGACGGCCAGCGGGGAGCCCTACGAGCCGGGGCGGTACACGGCGGCCCACAAGAGCCTGCCGTTGGGCACCGAGTTGCGGGTTGCCTACGGCGGCGAGGCCGTCGAGGTGGTCGTCAACGATCGGGGGCCGTTCGTGGAGGGGCGGGACATCGACCTCTCGCTGGCGGCGGCCGAGGAGATCGGGCTGACCACGCCGGGGAGCGCCCCGGTCCGGGTCACGGTTTTTTAGGCTAGTCAGCCCGGCGCTTCGGGCCTGCTTCGCATTCCCTCGCTTTCAGCTTGTCAGGAAGTCGAGCACGAGGCGGTTGAACTCTTCGGGGCATTCCATGTTGGGGAGGTGGGCCGTGCCGGCCATCACCGTCTTTCGCGCGTCGGGTAGTTCTCTTTCTAGCAGGTCGGCGGCGGCCAGGGTGCGGGGCCTGTCCTCATCGCCGACGACTACGAGGGTGGGGGCCTGTATGTGCGAGAGGCGGGTTGCCGCCGGTGGGTAGAGCTCCTGTTCCTCGCCCAGCTCTGGGGCTTCGTTTTCAAGGGCGATCAGGTTCATCTCCCTCACGAGGTCGCGCACGGCGGGGTCAACGACACCGGGGCCGCGGCGGGGACCGTCCACCCACATCCTGACCTCCAGGTCGGAGACCCGTTCGAGGTCTCCTGCTTCGTCGGCGGCGACCAGCTCGTCCCACTCCTCCGGCGGCCCCTCGTCGAACTCGAAGCCGCCCACCGCGGAGCCGACGAGGACCAGGGCCTCGACCCTGCCGGGATTCTCGAGCGCGAAGTCCAAGACGGCGGCGCCGCCCATCGAGCAGCCCAACAAAGCGGCTCGATCGACCTTTAGGGCGTCGAGCAGGGTGCGCAGGTCGGCGTGGTGGGAGTAGGGGCCCGCCACCATCGGGGACCGGCCAAAGCCCCGCAAGTCGAGGCGGATGGTCCGGTAGCAACGGGAGAAGGGCTCGAACTGTCCCTCCCACATCCTGCTGTCCGCTATGCCGGCGTGCACCAGCACGAGCGGCTCGCCCTCTCCGGCGACCTCGTGATAAAGCGTCGCGCCGTTCACGTCCACCGTTCCCGTGGTTCGGGACATCGGTCCTCCTCGCGCCGCCCCCGTGCGGGCTAGCCGGGCGCCAGGCCCTTCTTTCGCAGCTCCTCCAGGGCTTGGGGCGACTTCTCGAGATCATCCAACCCCATGCCCCTGAGCACCTCCGGGTCTTTGGAGAACTGGACGTCCCTGTACTCGACCACCTGCCAGCGGTTGCCCCACGGGTCGAAGAAGTCGAGGCCCCTGCCGGGGAGTATCTCCACGCCCATCTCCCTCAGCGCCCGCCGGACGGCCTTCCTGTCGTCCACGACGATGCCGACGTGGCGGTGCCCGTCGGGCGGCTGCGTGCGCTCTCCCGCAACGGCCATGAACTGGTCCCCGGCGTCGATAAACGCCATCTTCGGCCCGCGCCCGCGCAGCTCGAAGTCGAAGATCCGGCCGTAGAACTCCAGCGCCTCGTCGACGTCGTCTACCTCGACGGCGACGTGGTTGAACCCGACCAGCCTGGCGCGAGGCTCCATGCCCGGATTATCTCCCTCGGGGATGCGCGCCGCCACCCGGCCGGGCGAACCTCAGAGTTGCGGCAGCACCGTCCCGGCCAGGGCCTCGAGGCCACCGATGTCGTCGGCCTCAAGCCACTGCAGCATCACCCGCTGCACGCCAGCCTCCGAGAGCCGGCCGAGCCTGTCGACGAACTCGTCGGCGGTCCCGACGACGACGGCATCGGGCAGGTCTTCGCGGGGTGCGCCGTGCAGTTTGCTGTCAACCTCGGCCTGCGTGCGGCCGAAGACGCCCCGCGTCATCAGGGTCCGGCGCACCGTCTCCGGCGGACGACCGGCCTCGCGCATCAGACCGTCCAGGCGGGCGCTGAGATCGGCGAACTCCTCGGCCGTCAGAAAGACACCGTTCCACTCGTCGGCGAAGCGGGCGACGAGCGGCAGCGTCCGGCGCGGGCCGTTGCCCCCGACGACTATCGGCACGCCCCCGGGCCTCGGCGGGCGGGGCAGCAGCAGGGCGTCGCGCAGGCGGTAGAACTCGCCGGCGAACGAGGCAGGCTCCTCGCTGCGGAGCAGCCGCGTTGCGACCTCGAGGCCCTCCTCGAAGCGGGCGAAGCGGCGGCCGGTGTCCAGCAGGTCGAAGCCGAAGGCGTCGTGCTCCCGCTCCTGCCAGCCGGCCCCGAGGCCGAGGCGCAGGCGACCGCCGGCGAGGCCGTCCACGGCGGAGGCTTGCCAGGCGGTGACGACCGGGTGGCGGAAAGAGACCGGCGAGACCAGCGGACCGAACTCGATCCTCTCGGTGTTGTCCGCAAGCCACGTCAGCGAGGACCACAGCTCCAGGGCGTCCTTGGGCGAGCCAGAGGGCTCCGTGAAGTGGTCGGAGCGGTAGAGGCCGGCGTACCCTAAATCCTCCACAGCCCGGCCCAGCCGCTTCCAGCGGTCCCAGTCGATGCCGTCCTGACCCTCGATCATTACGGCGACTTCGAGCATCGGGACCTCCCACGAAAGAGCGGACGGCCTGCATTCTAGCCCGTCATACGACCACCGAATATACTGCCCGGCGTGGCGACGCGGGGCGTCAGTATCTTGAAGAGCGTGAGTCGGCGGGTTTCGGCGTGACGGAACGGATCTTCGGACATATACCCGGGTATCCTGAGGGGAGTCTGTTCGAGAACCGGGCCGAACTCCGCGAGAGCGGGGTACACGCGCCGATTCAGGCCGGCATCGCAGGAAGCCAGACAGAGGGCGCAGATTCAATCGTCCTCTCCGGCGGATACGAGGACGACGCCGACTACGGGGAAGTGCTCATATACACCGGTCAGGGAGGAAGAGATCGGGACACCGGTCAGCAGATCCACGACCAGCCCTTCAGCCGCGGGAACAGGGCCCTCGCGCTAAGCAAGCAGAACGGCCTACCAGTCCGCGTCGTCCGCGGCTCCAACCACGATTCGCCCTTCTCTCCGCCCTCCGGCTACAGCTACGATGGGCTCTACGCGGTCGATAGATTCTGGCACGAACCAGGCAGATCGGGGTTCGAAGTCTGGCGCTTCCGTCTGGTAAAGATCCCGGAGAAGGTAACGTCCGGGCAGGAGATCCGCGAGGAACCGGCCAGGTACTCGGTCCCTCGACGCCTAGAGATCAGGGCGTCGCGCATCGTGAGGGACTCGGCACGGGCGAGGAAGGTCAAAGCCCTCTACGGTTACCGGTGCCAGATGTGCGGGACCCGCCTGGAGTGTCCCGCGGGGCCGTACGCGGAGGCCGCGCACATACGCCCGCTTGGCGAACCCCGCAACGGCCCGGATACGGAAGACAACATCCTGTGCCTGTGTCCGAACCATCACGTTCTCTTCGACAACGGCGCCGTCTCTGTCTCGGACGATCTAACCATAAACGGCGCCGGCGGCAACAGGCTTGCCGTCCATAAGAACCATCGCATCGACCGCCGCCATCTCGCCTACCACCGGGATCATCTGGCCGCGGTCTCGGAGCCGGCTTCTTTGAGCAGCACACCGTCCGGGCTCTAGGCTGGACTACTGCCCCGCCGCGGCCTCCACGTCCTTGACGAGGACGCGCCCGCCGGAGCCCGTGCCTTTCACCTCCGACGGGTCCACGCCGAGCTCTTCTGCCCGACGCTTCGCGGCTTCGGTGACCTCCGGGGCTTCCTGGTGGTCTTGTTGGGCGTCCGCCAAGGCTTCCGGGACGTCGCCGTCTCCGGCTGCCGCCGTCTCGGCGGTCACGAAGCCCCCGTTCTCGTCGTGGGGGTGGTCTTCGGTCTCGTCGGTGCCCGTGCCCACGGGCAGGCGCTCCTCGAGGAGGGCGAGGACCTTACGGTTGTATTCGGCCTGGTCCTCGCGCGATTTCTCCAGGCTCTTTGCGAGCTTCTCGTTCTCCTTGCGGAGCTTTTTCAGCTCTTTGGCGAGATCCTTTACGGCCTTGTCCATCTTCTTCGCCACGATTCCGTCCCTCTCTTGCGCCGGCAACCCGCCGCCATGGTACACGCCAGGGGCTACTGCACGCTCGGCAGGTAGGATGGGCGCCCCTTCTCGAAGGCTTCGAGGTCTTCCTCGTGCGTGAGCGTGAGGGCGATGTCGTCGAGGCCGTTGAGGAGCCGGTAGCGGGCGAAGTTGTCGAAGGCGAAGGGCTCCTCGAAGCCCGGGGCCTTCACGACGCGGCCTTCGAGATCTACTGAGAGCTCCGCCTCCGGATCTTCGCGGACGATCTCGAGGAGCTTCTCCACGGCCTCTTCGGAGAGCTCCACGGCGAGGAGCCCGATCTTTGCGCAGTTGTTCTTGAAGATGTCCGCGAAGGACGGGGCCACGACGGCGCCGAAGCCGTAGTCCTGGATGGCCCAGGGGGCGTGCTCCCGGCTGGAGCCGCTCCCGAAGTTCTGGCCGGCGAGGAGCACGACGGCGCCCTCGTGCTCGGGCTTGTTGAGGACGAAGTCCGGGTCCTCGCGCCAGGCGGAGAACAGGAACTGGCCGAACCCGGTCCGCTCGATGCGCTTGAGGGCGTCGGAGGGCACGATCTGGTCGGTGTCCACGTCGTCCCACCCGAGCGGCAACGCCTTGCCCTCCACCTTCTTTACGGCCTCCACTAGAGCACCTCCGCGGGCACGCCGAGTTCTGACGGGGAAGCGAACCTTCCCATCACCGCGGTCGCCGCGGCGACCGCCGGGCTTACCAGGTGAGTCCTGCCGCCCTTGCCCTGGCGCCCCTCGAAGTTGCGGTTGGATGTCGAGGCGCAGCGCTCGCCCGGCTGCAGGATGTCCGGGTTCATCCCGAGGCACATCGAGCACCCCGCGTTGCGCCAGTCGAAGCCTGCCTCCGTGAAGACCTCCATGAGGCCCTCCTCCTCGGCCTGCTTCTTGACGCGCATCGAGCCCGGCACGACCATCGCCCTTATGCCCTCCTTCACCTTCTGGCCTTCCAAGACCTTCGCGGCGGCGCGCAGGTCCTCGATGCGGGCGTTGGTGCAGGAGCCGAGAAAGACGGTGTCCACCTCGATCTCCCGAATGGGCGTCCCCGGCTCCAGGTCCATGTACTTGAGCGCGCGCCGGTGGCCGTCGTTCTCGGGCTCGGGGACGGCGTCGTCGATGCCGACGGTCTGGGCGGGGGTCGTCCCCCACGAGACGTAGGGCACGAGGTCCTCGGCCTGGATGACGACCTCCTTGTCGAACTCGGCGCCCTCGTCGGTGCGCAGGGCCTTCCACTCCTCGACGGCCCGGTCCCAGTCCTCGCCCTTCGGGGCGTACTCGCGGCCCTCGAGGTACTCGAAGGTGGTCTCGTCTGGGGCGATGAGCCCGGCCCTGGCACCGCCCTCTATGGACATGTTGCAGACGGTCATGCGTCCCTCCATCGAGAGCGACCGGACGGCCTTGCCCCTGTACTCGATGACGTGCCCGACCCCGCCGCCGGTGCCGATGCGGTTGAGGATGCCGAGCATGAGGTCCTTGGCCGTGACGTCTGCCGGCAACTCGCCCTCCACCGTGACGGCCATCGTCTTCGGGCGGCTCTGGGGGAGGGTCTGGGTGGCGAGGACGTGCTCGACCTCGCTCGTGCCGATGCCGAACGCTAAAGCCCCGAACGCTCCGTGGGTCGCCGTGTGGGAGTCGCCGCAGACGATGACGAGGCCAGGCTGGGTGAGGCCGGTCTCCGGGCCTATGATGTGGACGATGCCCTGGCCGATGGCGCCCCACTTGTTGAGCTCGATGCCGAACTCCTCGCAGTTCTTCTCGAGCGCGTCCATCTGCTTTTTGGAGACCTCGTCCCTGATGGGAAGGCCGACGGGCGTGGTCGGCACGTTGTGGTCCATGGTGGCGTAGGTGAGGTCGGGCCTGCGCACCTTGCGTCCGGCGAGCCTCAGGCCCTCGAAGGCCTGCGGGCTCGTCACCTCGTGGACGAGGTGGAGGTCGACGTAGAGGAGGTCTGGCTCCCCCTCCGCGCTCCTTACCACGTGCTTCTCCCATACTTTCTCGACGAGCGTCTTCGGCCTACCCATGGCGTTCCTTTCCGTTGTACGAATGTGCAATGCCTTTGCGGCCCCCGTAGACCGCGAACCTGTGGTCCCGGTGCGCGCACCCCACGCCCTCGAACCCTGCCTCCTCAAGCCACCGGAGCTGGTCCGGCAGGGGCGCGTTCTTGTCAGCCCTCATGCGCCTGAAGGCGCCCGCGAGGTCCTCCTCCGAAGCACCGGCCTCCCGCACGCTTCGGAGCCACCACTCCTCGTAGAGCGCCTCCTCTTCGGGCGTCTCGCCTAGCACCTGGTCGAGGTTGACGAAGAGGCCGCCCGCGACGAGCGCGCCGTGGGCCTTCTCGAAGAGCTCGCGCTTGTCCCCGTCCGTGAGGTGGTGGATGGAGAGCGCCGAGGCGACGAGGTCGTAGCCGGCGGGGAGCTCCACGCGGGCGAAGTCCATCACGCGGAACTCGAAGCGGTCCGGCTCCCGGGCGAAGCGCCGGCGGGCGACGCGCAGCATCTCCACCGAGAGGTCGACGAGCGTGACCCTCGCCTGCGGGAACCGGCCGGCGATCTCGGCGCTCAAGAGCCCCGTCCCGGCCCCGAGGTCCAACACTTTTATGGGCTCGTCCGCCTCGAACGGCAGGCCTTCGAGCAGGGCCGCGTAGAGCCCGTCGAGGCCGGGCACGAGCCTGCGGCGGGCCTCGTCGTAGCCCCCGGCCGCCTCGTCGAAGAGGGCGCCTACGCTCACGCGCCGCCCCCGGAGCGGGTCGCCGTCATGTTCAGCCGGACGTAGTCGAGGAGCGGCTCCCCGTCCTCGGCCACTATCTCCTCGGCCACCGCCCGGGCGAAGGGCTCCCTCTCCCCCTCGGGCAACTTCTCCAGGTGCCCCCCGAGCACGACGGTGGCGAGGAAACGCGCAAACTCATCGACCGACCCGAACCGTGTAGGCTCCTCGTGCAGCCAGGTCTCCGCGTCCTCGAACCCCGCCGCCTCCAACCGCGCCTTCGTCTCGCCGGCCCCGGCGTAGTTCTTGTCGTCGTCCCAGCCCTCGAAGAAGGGACGGAAACGCTCCCGGGCCATGACCTTGCGCGTGGCGCGCGTCGCGCGGGAGATGTTCCCCTCCCCGCCGCACTGGGCGGCCAACCGCCCGCCCGGCTTGAGGGCGCGCGCGAGGCGGTCGAAGAGGCGGGCGTGGTCCTTTATCCAGTGGAAGGTGGCGGTAGAGAAGATCAGGTCCACAGGCTCCTCGACCTCAAGCTCCAGCAGATCCTGGTGCTCGACCCGCACCCGCGGCTCCCCCGCGAACCTCTCCCCCGCGGCCTCTACCATCGCCCGCGATCCGTCCACCGCAAGCACCGTCCCCCGCGGCAACCTCTCCAGCAGAAGCCTCGTCACCTTCCCCGTCCCGCACCCCGCGTCGATGGCGTCCTCGTCGCCCGCCAATCCCAGCCGACCCAGAAACTCGGACCCCCACCGCGTCTGCGGGGAGGAGAGCCCCTCGTACGCCGCCGCGTTCCACTCGCGCGCCAACCTACGCCCGACCCTTGTTTTGTTTCAACATATGAGACACAATGTTTAACATATGGACAGTATAGGAGAAGCGCGCACCGGGGGCAAGAGCGGGGTCGGGGTTTTGGACAAGGCGGTTGGGATTCTATCCTTTCTGGCCGAGGACGGGCCGGCGAGCCTGGCCGGGGTGGTGCGGGGGACGGGGTTGGCGCGGCCGACGGCATACAGGTTGTTGACGGCGCTGGAGGCGCACGGTCTCGTAGCGCGGGAGGACGGGCGGTACTTCCTCGGGGGGCGGCTGCTGAGCTGGGGAGGCGGGGCGGCGGGGTCGGGCCTGGTGGAGATCTCCCGTCCCGTGCTCGCGGCGCTCAGGGACAGGACCGAGGAGAGCACGCAGCTCTACGTTAGGGAGGGGGACCGCCGGGTGTGCGTGGCCTCCGTGGAGCGGACGGGCGGGGGGCTGCGGGACGCGGTGCCCGTGGGCGCGGTGCTGCCGCTGGAGCAGGGCTCCGGGGGCAAGGTGCTCCTCGCGTGGTCGGAGGACGGGCCGGACGCGCGGGATCTCGCAGAGACCCGGGCGCGGGGCTGGGCGGAGAGCGTGGCCGAGCGCGAGGTGGGCGTGGCGAGCGTCAGCGCGCCCGTCTTCGGCCCCGACGGGGCCTTGAGGGCGGCCGTGTGCGCGAGCGGCCCGGTCTCGCGACTGGGCGAGCACCCGGGCGAGAGGTTGGCGGACCTGGTGGTAGAGGCGGCGCGGGAGATAGAGAGCGCCGGGGTCCGCTAGCCCAGGCTAGGACCTGGTCACGGCGGGCGGTTTCCTCCGGCGGTGCGTCGTTGGGTTCGTGAGCTCGGCCGCTGGCGTGTTCATGCCGAAGGACGCGGCACGATCCGGAAAACGGGGAACCGGTGCGCCACCCGCTCGAAATCCGCGAGCGGCGCGTCCTTGTCCACCGGCACGTGCGCCCTGGCCCCCGCCGCCCGCTTCAGGTAGGCCTTGAGCACGGGTGCCCGCTGCTCCGGCGCCACCTCTTCGAGTCGCACCTTCTCGCGACGACCGTGGCGCAGGACGACGTCGCCCCCCGCCACCCTCGCGTTCTTGACCCAGTTTGCTCCCTCTCCGAGCATGGAAACGAGGTAGCGCTCGCCCTCAAAGAGGGCCGCGACGAGCGGGAGGCTCACCGTCCGGCCGGAGCGCCGGCCCGGCACCTCGAGGGCGAGGAGGTAATCCGGACCGACCCCGCGGGCGCAGAGCGCGGCCGTGCATCGGTCGAGGGCGCGCGCCACCCGGTTGGGGCGCCCGCCACGGTAGTACCACCTCTTCAGGCTCATCGCCGGCCTCCTCTCCCAAAGCGAGGACCGAAAGCCCTCGCGTATCCTTGTACAGTGTACATGTACAGCGTACAGGCAGAGGGTAACCTGTACGCTGTATAATTGTCAAGTCGTGGTTCAGGAGAATCGTCGAGACGCAGCCGACGCTGGCAGGACGACCCTCACGCCCGGGGCGGTGGTCGAGGGGGCGCTGTCGCTCGCCGACTCGGAGGGGCTCGGGGCGGTCACGATCCGGAGGTTGGCGAGGGAGCTCGGCGTAACGCCCATGGCGCTCTACTGGCACTTCCGCGACAAGGACGAGTTGCTGGACGGCATGGTCGCCAGGATCTACGAGGAGATCGACCCGGCGGTGGATGCTTCCGCGACGTGGCAGGAGCAGATGAGGGCGCTGTTGGGTTCGGTGGTGGACGTGCTGCGCGCCCATCCTTCCATGGCGATCCTTCTCTCGACCCGCAACTCCTCCTCCGAGGGCAGCCTTCGTACGATCGAGACCGCGCTGGGTATCCTAAGGCGCGGGGGGTTCTCGCCGGCGGAGGCGACCCAGGTCGTCCGGCATGCGCTAAGTACCGTCACCAACCTTGTTAGCGGGATGCCCGGAGCGATTTCCCAGGAGGAAGCCGGGAAGCCGGCGGACGTACGACGGCGCGCACGGGTCTTTCTGGAGTCGCTGCCGCCCGAACGCTACCCCAGGCTCGTGGAGGCCGCGGCGCCCTTGAGCGAGTGCGACGACCCGGATGCCTACTTTGCGTTTGGCCTCGATCTGCTCCTGGCGGGCATCGAGGCGATGGCGGTGCGCAAGAGCTAAGATCGAGTCCGTTCACAGGCCGGGAGAGCGCCCGAACTACACGCATCATTCCGGCGAATCGAGGAGCCCACACCAAGAGCTCCAGGATCGGGGCACGGCGATGCTCGCCAGGCGTTAGCAGCATAATCCTGCGCCCCCGCTGCTCACACTCCTCACAGCGCGCGCAACCGGGAACCGCGACAGCTGCCGCGGCTCTCCGCCAGCCTCGTGGCACCCCGGCATCGGGCCAGGCGGCGTCGTTCCCTTTGCCCTCGACGAACGAGAACAAACGCAGCGGGGCCACGGGTGGGCCCCCCGGCCCCTTTTGCTAGAATCGAACCATGGAGGGCGAGCGGAGAGTATTCAGCGGCATACAGCCGAGCGGCAGGTCGCACTTGGGGACCTATCTGGGGGCCTTGAAGAACTGGGTCTCGGTGCAGGACGACTACGACAGTTTCTTCTGCATCGTGGACCTGCACGCGCTAACCGTGCCGCAGGACCCGAAGGTCTTGCGAGCGAACGTGCGCGAGATGGCTGCCCTCTACATGGCGGTCGGACTCGACCCGGAGAAGTCCACCATCTTCCGCCAGAGCCGGGTCTCCGAGCACACGGAGCTCGGCTGGCTCCTCAACTGCGTGGCGAGGGTCGGCGAGCTCTCGCGCATGACGCAGTTCAAGGACAAGGCGCAGAAAGGCGGGGCCGACTCCGCCAGCGTCGGGCTCTACGACTACCCGGTCTTGCAGGCCGCCGACGTCCTCCTGTACAACGCCCACCTCGTGCCCGTGGGGGAAGACCAGCGCCAGCACCTCGAGCTCATGCGGACGCTCGCCCGGCGCTTCAACGGTCTCTACGGCGAGACCTTCGTGGTGCCGGAGCCCATGATCCTGGACGTCGGGGCCAGGGTGATGGCCCTCGACGACCCGACGAGCAAGATGAGCAAGAGCGCGCCCACCCCGGCGGGCTACGTGGAGCTTTTGGACGAGCCCGACGTGATACGGCGCAAGATCCGCCGCGCTAGAACCGACTCAGGGTCCGAGGTGGTCGCCTCCCCGGAGAAGCCCGCGATAACCAACCTGCTGAACATCTACGCCGGGCTGACGGGCCTCTCCGTCCCCGAGATAGAGGCGCAGTACGAGGGCAAGGGCTACGGCGACCTGAAAAAAGACCTCGGCGAGGTCGTCGTCGAAGCCCTTGCCCCCATCCGCGAGCGCGCCCTGGAGTTGCTCGACGCCCCGAGGGAGCTCGACGACCTGCTGGAGGCAGGCGCCGAGAGGGCCCGCAAGATCGCCCACGCCACCTTGCGCGACGCTTGGACCCGGATGGGCCTGGACTAGTGCCCCCCGGGGAGGCGGGCCGGGTGCTCGCGCGGACGGCCCGGCGAACCCCGTGACGGCCGTGACCACCCCCGAGCTCGTCCTCGTGCCGGGGCTCCTGTGCGACGAACGGCTCTGGCGGCACCAGGTCGAGGGCCTCGCGGACCTGGCGGGCCGGATCCTGGTTCCGGACGTAACAGGCCAGGACTCGATGGCGGAAATGGCGCGCAGCATCCTGGAGGAGGCCCCCGAACGGTTCTCGATCGCTGGCCTCTCGATGGGGGGCTACGTCTCCCTCGAGGTGGTGCGCCAAGCGCCGGAGCGCGTCGAGGCGCTCGCCCTGCTGGACACCTCGGCCAGGTCCGATACCCCCGAGCAGACGGAGGCGCGGCTGGCGCTCATCGAGCTTGCCGGGGCCGGCCGGTTCGACGAGGTGTGGCGCACGCTCCTGCCGAGGATAGTCCACCCCGACAGGGTCGAGGAGCCCGACATCCGCTCCACCGTTAGGGAGATGGCCCACGTAGTGGGCCCCGAGGGTTTCGAGCGGCAGGAGCGGGCGATCATCGCCCGCCCGGACGTCCGCGACGACCTGCCCGGCATCTCCTGCCCGACCCTCGTCCTGTGCGGGCGGGACGACGCCCTCACGCCCCCGCACCTGCACGAGGAGCTCGCCGACGGGATACCGGGGGCGCGCCTGCGCCTGATCGACCACTGCGGGCACCTCTCGACGCTCGAACGCCCAGAGGCCGTCACGCGCGCCATGCGCGGGTGGCTCGAAGCCCTCGCGGACCGGCCCCCGGAGGACGCCTGGCAAGGGTAGGAGGCTTTGAGGCACCAGGCTTTGAGACTTGGGGGCCCTGTCCCGCACCAAGTCCCGACGCCCCCGACACCTCAGTACCCAGAACCCCCCGCCGATGCGCGTCCCCTTCGAGAACCGCCCGCAACGGCGGCTATACTCCGGAGATCACGAGCTCCGGCCAGCACCGAGGAGAGATGCGACGCCTCAGATCCACGCTCGACCGCATAGACCGCAAGGGCTACGGCGCCTACAAGGACCTCGCGGGCTCCTTCGACTTTGGCGACTTCGCGCTGTCTATCGACCGGGTCCAGCGCGACCCGTTCGCGCCGCCGTCCCTGATCAGGATCAGGACGAAGGGCAACCGCTTCGCCCCCTCCCTCTTCGAGAACCGGGTGCGGCGGGTCGCCTTCGAGGACTTCCTGACGCGGGAGGTGGACCGGGCCATCCAGGGCGTAGTGCGGGGCAACCGCGGCTCGGGTGGAAGCGGAAGAGTGGAGATCCAACGCCCCTCCCAGAAGGTCCTCCCCCGCACCTCGATGGTCGTGGAAGGTGGTTTCGTCGAGGCGAGGATGGCGGTGGGGCTTCCGGCCCGCGGACGCAGCGTGGACGGCCGGGCGGCCCGCGCCGTGCTGCTCGAGGAGCTGCCGGAGGTCGTGAGCCGGGCGCTGATGCCGGAGACCCTGGATCTGAACCGGGCCAGGCTGCATGTCGCCTCGGTCGAAGACGCGGACCACTTGAGGAATCTTCTCCCGTCCCTCGGCCTCGTGGCGTTCGTGGCGGACGGGTCCGTGCTGCCGCGGGAGAGCGGGGCGAGCGACCGGCCGTTGGGGGAGGGCGCGGTGCGTTTCCAGAGCCCGCCGGAGTTCCGGGTCGAGGCGGGGTTGCCCAACCGGGGCGCGGTGACGGGCATGGGGATACCCGAGGGCGTCACCCTCGTGGTCGGGGGCGGGTTTCACGGGAAGAGCACGCTGCTCTCGGCGCTCTCTTGGGGGGTCTACGACCACGTCCCGGGGGACGGGCGAGAATACGTGGTGGCGCGGGCGGACGCGGTCAAGGTCAGGGCGGAGGACGGGCGCAGCGTGGCGGGGGTGGACATCTCGGCCATGATCGGGGACCTGCCCGGCGGGCGCTCGACCGAGGTTTTCTCGACCCCGAACGCCTCGGGCTCGACCTCGCAGGCGGCGAACATCGCGGAGGCGCTGGAGGTCGGCACCTCCCTGCTCCTGGTCGACGAGGACACCAGCGCCACGAACTTCATGATCCGGGACGAGAGGATGCGCGAGCTCGTCCGCCGCGAGCCCATCACCCCGTTTATCGACCTGGTTCGGCCGCTGCACCTCTCCTTGGGCGTCTCCACGATAGTCGTCGTCGGCGGGGTCGGGGACTACCTGGAGGTGGCGGACCGCGTGATCCTGCTCGAAGACTATGCCGCCTCGGACGCCACGGGGAGCGCCCGCGAGGTAGTCGGCCGCTTCCCGGCCCGCACCCCCCTCCAGGCGCGGGAGATGCGCCGGCCGAGGCCGCGCCGCCTGCGGGCCTCTTCCTTGGACCTCCGCCGCGGGAAGCGGGAGACGGCCAGGGGTCGGGGCCTCGACGCGGTCGAGCTCGGGCGGGAGAGGGTGGACCTCTCCTCCGCGGAGCAGCTCGCCGAGGCCGGCCAGACGGAGGCCGCGGCCCGCATCGTCGGCCGGTTCGCGGGCGGCGACGACAGAGGGATCAAAGAGGCCGTCGAAGGGGCGCTGGCGGGCATTTTTGAGGAAAGCCTCGACTCTTTAGGGCACTTCGGGGGGCATCCGGGGGAGATGAGCCTGCCGCGGGCGCAGGAGGTGGCGGCGGTGTTGAACAGGTTTCGAGGGCTCGGGGCGAACCCGGAGACGTAGCGGACGGCGGCGGCTGTTATCATTAGCAGGAATTTCTAATGGAGGGTCCGCGAAAGCCAGATGAGCGAACACGGGATCGAAGAGACCGGTAGCCAAGAGACTACGCCGTCCTGGTTCAGGATGAAGGCCGTTTTAGTGCACCTGTACACGGCCAGCGGGGCCGTGCTCGCGCTCCTGATGCTCGTGGCCGCCTTTCAGGGCGAGGCCGTCAAGGCGCTGTGGCTGATGTTCTTCTCCCTACTCATAGACAGCACCGACGGACTGCTCGCGAGGCGTTTTCGGGTGAGCGAGGCGCTCCCGTTCTTCGACGGGGCGCTCCTGGACAACATCGTGGACTACATGACCTACGTCCTGGCCCCGATGGTGCTGCTGTGGAGCGGGGGCTACCTGCCCGACGGGAACGCCGGCATAGTGCTGGCCTCGCTGCCGCTGCTGGCGTCGAGCTACCAGTTCTGCCGGGTCGACGCCAAGACCGACGACCACTTCTTCCTGGGCTTCCCGAGCTACTTCAACGTCGTGGCGTTCTACGCCATCGTGTTCGGGCCGA
>DASYWA010000016.1:0-3607 GCA_035936475.1 Rubrobacter sp.
CTCAGGCGGTAGTCTTAGAACATGCTCGTGGCTACCGGCAGGGGACAGACGATCCTGGGCATAGACCCAGGGACGGCGACGATGGGGTGGGGCGTCATCCGTCAGGAGGGGAGCAGGCTTCGGTACGTGCAGCACGGCGCCATCACCACGCCTTCGGACTGGCCCATGCCGCGGCGGCTCGGCCGGCTCTTCGACGGCGTGACGCAGATCGTCGAGGGCTACGGGCCCGACGCCGTGGCGGTCGAGGAGCTCTTCTTCAACACCAACGTGACGACCGCGATCACGGTGGGGCAGGCCAGGGGCGTTGCGATCCTGGCCTCCTACCGGGCCGGGATCGAGGTCGCCGAGTACACGCCGCTTCAGGTGAAGCAGGCCATCACTTCCTACGGGCGGGCGGACAAGCGCCAGGTGCAGGAGATGGTGCGGGCGCTCCTGAACCTGCGCGAGATACCCCGTCCGGACGACGCCGCCGACGGCCTCGCCATCGCCATCACCCACGCTTTCTCGAGCAGGATGCCGGGAAAGGTGGGGGTGGGGAAATAGCGTGTCTTGCGGGATAATTAGCCGATGATTCACAGGCTAAGAGGGATACTGGTAGAGAAGGACACCGAGGGCGTGGTCGTGGACGTCGGGGGCGTGGGGTACCGGGCCTCGGCCTCGCTCAGCACCCTGCGGGCTCTGCCCTCTCTCGGCGAGGAGTGCGTTATCCACACACGGATGGTGGTGCGGGAGGACGCGATGCTCCTGTTCGGCTTCGCGGGGCGCGAGGAGCGCTCGGCGTTCGACGCGCTCACGGCCGTCAGCAAGGTCGGCCCGAAGCTCGCGCTCTCTGTCCTGTCCACGATGACGCCGCCGGAGATCTCGCAGGCCGTAGCCCGCGGGGACGTGATCAAGCTCGCCTCCGTGCCGGGCCTCGGCAAGAAGACGGCCGAGAGGCTGGTGCTCGAGCTCAAGGGCAAGGACCTCGCGGTCTTCGGTCCGGAGCCGGCGGTCTCCGCCAACGGCGGGGGCGGCGGCCCGTTCATGGAGGCCAGGGACGCGCTCGCGGCGCTCGGATACAGGCTAGAGGAGGCGGAGAGGGCGCTCGGCGAGGTGCCGCCGCAGGACTCGGTCGAGAAGTACATAAAGGAGGCGTTACGGCGGATAGGGAGCAGGCGCTAGGCGTGGAAGAGATGGACGACTTCACCGTGCGCGACGACGGGTTGCCCGAGGACATAACGGGGGCGGCTGGTTGGTCCGGCGCTGGGCCCCCCGAGAGGCCCGCCGAGGAGCACCCGCTCGCCGCCGAGCCCCTGGCCGAGGACGACGAGCCGCAGCTCAGGCCGGGGTCGCTCGACGAGTTCGTGGGGCAGGAGGCGCTCAAGAAGAACCTCAGGATCTTCGTGGAGGCCGCCAAGCAGCGCGGCGAGCCGCTCGACCACGTCCTGCTCGCGGGCCCCCCGGGGCTCGGCAAGACGAGCCTCTGCCGCATCCTGGCGGCGGAGATGGGCGTCAACCTGCACACCACGAGCGGGCCGAGCCTCGAGCGAGCCGGGGACATGGCGGCCATCCTCACCAACCTCGAAGAGGGCGACTTCCTGTTCATCGACGAGATCCACCGCCTCAACCGCCAGATAGAGGAGGTCCTCTACCCGGCCATGGAGGACTACGCCATGGACATCGTGCTCGGGCAGGGGCCGTCCGCGCGCACGATCCGGATGGACCTCGAGCGCTTCACGCTCGTCGGGGCGACGACGCGGACGGGCCTTATGACCAAGCCGTTGCTCGACCGGTTCGGTGTGGCCGAGAGGCTCGACTACTACCGGCCGGAAGACCTGGAGAAGATAGTCTCGCGCGCCGCGCGGATACTCAAGATCCCGATCACCCCGGACGGCGCCTGGCAGCTCGCCAAGAGGAGCCGCGGCACGCCGCGGGTGGCGAACCGGCTGCTCAAGCGGGTTCGCGACTACGCGCAGGTGGTGCGCGACGGGAACATCGACGAGGAGGTCGCCCGGGCGGCGCTGGAGATGCAAGGGGTGGACGACCTCGGGCTTGATCGGGCCGACCGCGACTACCTCGGCCTCGTCATCGAGAAGTTCGACGGCGGCCCCGTGGGCGTCGGGACCATATCCGTGGCCTTAGGCGAGGCGCGGGACACCGTCGAGGACGTCTACGAGCCGTACCTGCTCCAGAGCGGCCTCATCCAGCGTACCCCCCGGGGCCGAATCGCCACGAACCGCGCCTACGACCACCTCGGCATCCCTTCTCCTACTGGGAGGTAGCGGCCCCGGGCCGCCGCTAAAGTATCTGGGCGCGAGCGACGATCACCCGCCTATGCGCGAACTCGAACAGAGCGTTCCGGTGGAGGACGAGCTCGAAGAGGAGCTCTTCGCCTTTGCGGCCTTCGCCCTGACCCACGCCGCGTGCTGCGACGTGGTGGCGTTGCGCATCAGCGAGCGGTGCATCCTCGAGTGGTGCCCGTCTTGCGCGACGGTCCGCACGTTCGTCTCGCCGGGCGGCTAGCGGCGCCGACCCGACACCGCAAGGGTTGCCCGGCCCTGATCCGGCCCCCGTCTCCCCGACGTATGCAGAGTACCCACAAAACGTTCCACTCACAGAAAGCGGGCCGATACTCCTCCCGGATTACTTTGGCCCCGCCCGGGTACACAGGAGGGCAGAGGATGCATCGGGATACGGAGACAGGAGCGCGCGCGGACGCCGAGGATCGCCGGGATCATCCCCCGAGGTTCGCAGACGCCTTGAAGAGCGGTGTGACCGTCTCCATCACTACCTGGAGTGGGCGTCAGCTCCGGGGCACCGTCTCGGACAGGGACCCCGCCGGGCTTCTGCTGGACCTTGAGGGAGGAACGAATGGTCCTGAAGGTTACGCCTTCCTGCCGTGGTCCAGCGTCGAGCAGGTGGACATCCCCGAGGTGGCCCGCCGTCGGGTGAAGTTCTTGCAGGGTTAACGGGCCGGTAGGGGATGCGGGCTTCCGCCGCCACCGGCAAGATCTCGTAGAGGGGGTTCGGTTTGGCCTGGCGGCGACGGGCGATTACGGCGGCGCGAAATCTTGAGGACTGGCTTGACTGGGCCCGTTTTGCGGCCAAGCGCCGGTACGGTCTGCTGGGGCGGCTCGAGATACTGCCCTACAGGGGCCACGGCACCGCCCGGCAACTCTTCCTGAGGGGGAGGGTGCTCGAGGAAAAGGGCATCAGCCGCTCGATGCACGACGACACCTTGTGGGAGAACCTGCGCAACATGGCCCGCCGCTTCGCCAGCGACGAGATCGCCGGCGCCAGGGTCCGCGCGACCTTCGGCGGGGCCGAGGCGTACGCGGTCGCCGACGAGGAAGGCTTCTTCGACATTGCCTTGGACCTGGCGGCTCCGCCCGACATCGCGCAGAGTTGGCACGCGGTCGAGGTGGAGTTGCTCCATCCTGACTCTCCCGGTGAGGGGCCGGTGAGGTCCTCCGGTCGGGTCCTCGTGCCCGGCCGGGCGCGGTTCGCCGTGATCAGCGACCTCGACGACACGGTGGTCCGCTCGAGCGCGACGAACGTGATGAAGATGGCCTGGATCGTCGTGCGCAACAACGCCTACACGCGGCTGCCGTTCCCCGGCGTCTCGGCC
>DASYWA010000017.1:0-38170 GCA_035936475.1 Rubrobacter sp.
CTCGGGGCCTTGCGCAAGCGGGGTGTCGTGCAGGTCAGGGACCGCCGCGTCCACGTCACGAACCCGGAAGCCCTGCATCGGACGGCGCATCGAGCATCCTAGCCGCGCCCCAGACACTATATGCACGCGAGTGCGTGGAAGGAAGATTCTCCGAAGTCCGCATCCAGGATCTCGTATGGTTCCCACGCTCTCGGTCGGAGAGCGGCGGATCGAAGCCTTCCGAAGCTTACGCGGCTGCGCTACATCCGGTCGGTCGGCGTGGAGGTGCACGAAACCGGATAACGCTCGCGGTTGGGGTCCGATTCTTTCGGACTGCTGTCGGTACTCATGACCGGGCAAACGTCGAACTTCCGGCCCGCCCCTGCGCCGCGTAACGGCAAGCCGTAGAGTCGGTAGCGCTACCCTGCGCCGCGCGCCGCATCCGTGACGGCGCCCTTGGAGGCTGAGGAGACGAGGGCGGCGTACTTCGCCATCACGCCGGTCGAGAAAGGCGGCACGCGCTCCGTCCAGTCGGCGAGGCGGGCTTCGAGTTCGGCCGCGTCGACGTCGACGTTCAGGGTGCGCTTCTCGATGTCGAAGGTGACGGTGTCGCCGTCCTTTAGGGCCGCGATGGGCCCGCGGTGGGCGGCCTCGGGGGCGACGTGCCCGGCCATGAGGCCGCGGGTGGCGCCGGAGAAGCGGCCGTCTGTCAGGAGGGCTACCGTCTCGCCGAGGCCCTGGCCGACGAGGGCGGCGGTGACGCCGAGCATCTCACGCATGCCGGGGCCGCCGCGGGGGCCTTCGTACCGGATCACGACGACGTCCCCGGCGACTATCGAGCCCTCCTGCACGGCGGACATGGCCTCTTCCTCGGAGTCGAAGACGCGCGCGGGGCCCATGTGGTGCAGGCGCGTGTAGCCGGCCACCTTGACCACGCAGCCCTCGGGGGCGACGTTGCCCTTGAGGATCACGAGGCCACCTGTAGAGCGCAAGGGATGCTCGACTGTCGCAACTACGTCCTGTCCCTCGTCCTCCTCGGCGTCCGCGACCTCTTCCGCGATGGTCTTGCCGGAGACGTTCAGCTCGTCGCCGTGGAGGAGGCCGCCGTCCATGAGGTGCTTGCCGAAGAGGCGGGTCCCGCCGGCCCGGTCGAGGTCCACGGCCGTGTAGCGCCCGCCGGGCTTGAGGTCGGCGATGATGGGCGTCTTCTCGCTGACGCGGTCGAAGTCGTCGATGTCGAGCGGGATGCCGGCCTCGCGGGCGATGGCGAGCAGGTGCAGCACGAGGTTGGTCGAGCCGCCGCTGGCAGCGCCGGCCGCTATGGCGTTCTCGAAGGACTCGCGCGTCAGGATGCGCTCGGGGGAGAGGCCGCTCTCGAGCAGGCGCATGACGAGTTTGCCGGCGTCGACGCAGGCCTCGTCCTTGCGGCCGTCGAGGGCAGGGGGGCTTGAGGAGCCGAAGGGGGAGAGGCCGAGGAACTCGAGGGCCATCGCCATGGTGTTGGCGGTGAACTGGCCGCCGCACGCGCCGGCGCCGGGGCAGGCGTTCTCCTCGATCTCCTTGAGGTCCGCGTCGCTCATGCGGCCCGCCGCGTTGGCGCCGACGGCTTCGAAGACCTCCTGGATGGTGACGTCGCGGTTCTTGAAGCGCCCGGGCTTTATGGAGCCCGAGTACACGATGACGCCCGGAACGTTGAGCCGGACGTGGGCCATCGCCGCCGCGGGGATGGTCTTGTCGCACCCGACGAGGGTGACGATCGCGTCGAACATGTGGCCTCGGCCGACGAGCTCGATGGAGTCGGCGATAACCTCGCGGCTCACCAAGCTCGTCTTCATCCCCTGCGTGCCCATGGTTATGCCGTCGGAGATGGAGATGGTGTTGAGCTCCATCGGGGTGCCGCCGGCCTCCCTGATGCCCTCCTTGACCTTCTCGGCGAGGTGGCGGTGGTTGAAGTTGCATGGCATCGTCTCGATCCAGGAGTGGGCGACGCCGACGATGGGCTTGTTCAGGTCCTCCTCGGTGAAGCCCATGCCCTTCAGGTAGGAGCGGGCCGGCGCCCGGTTACGGCCGTCGAGGATGGTGCGACTCTTGTGACGGGTGTCTGTGGTCTCCATGTTATCTCCTGCCAGCTTGGGGCTTCGACCCCCCGAGTATAGAAAGCGCCGCGGGTTTGCGCCAGGGCGGCCGCGCCTCCGGTCCCGCTGTAGACTGACCGGCGTGGAGCGGAGCCCGGACAGAGGCGTGCTGCTGGCCCTGGGGGTTACCGTCCTGATCTGGGCCTCCGCGTTCGCCGCCATCCGCGCCGGCCTCGAGGGGTACGCGCCGGGGCACCTGGCGCTGCTCAGGTTCCTGATCGGGTCGGCGCTGCTCGCCGTCTACGCCGCCTTCACCCGGATGCCGTTGCCGGCCCGGCGGGACCTGCCCGCGATCCTTCTCGGGGGTTTCCTGGGGTTCACCGTCTACCACACCGGGCTCGCCTTCGGGGAGGTGACGGTGGAGGCGGGCTCGGCCAGCCTCATCGTCGCCTCCGTGCCGGTCTTTACGGCCCTGCTCGCGGCGGCGTTCCTAGGGGAGCGGCTCGGCTTTCTGGGTTGGATCGGCACCGCCGTCAGTTTCGGCGGTGTGGCCCTGATCTCGGCCGGGGAGGGCGGGGGCTTTGCCGTCGACCCCGGCGCCGCCCCGATCCTGCTCGCCGCCGCCTCCGAGAGCGTTTTCTTCGTCTTCCAGAAGCCGTACCTCGCCAGGTACGGGTCGCTCAGGTTCACTACGTACGCGATCTGGGCCGGGACGCTCGTCATGCTCGCGTTCCTGCCAGGGCTTGCCGGGGCCGTCGGCGAGGCGCCGCCCGGGGCCACTTTGAGCGTCGTCTACCTCGGGGCCTTTCCGACGGTGATTGCCTACCTCGCCCTCGGCTACGCGTTCGCCCGGATGCCGGCGTCGAACGCGACGAGCTTTCTGTACCTGGTCCCGGGGCTCGCGTTCGTTATCGCCTGGATCTGGCTCGGCGAAGTGCCAACGGCGCTGTCCGTGATCGGCGGCGTAATGGCGCTCTCGGGCGTCGTGCTGGTGAACGCTAAGGTCCGCTGAAAGGAAGGGCGACGCACCGGTTTTCAGTGATGGGGCCGGTCTCTTCGTAGTGACCGGGACGCCGGCGAGATGGCCGTTCCTTAAGGGGGGGTAGAATTGGTGGGCTTCCGACGAGAGGACGATCTTATGCAGCAGAGAGGTCAGGCCCGGCGCGTCAGCGCGGGAACGCAGGTAGGGCACGTCCACCTTAAGGTGGCGAACATCGAGCGTGCGCTTGGGTTCTACCGGGATATCCTCGGCTTCGAGGTGATGCAGTGGTACGGCGAGGACGCGGTCTTCCTCTCGGCCGGCGGGTACCACCACCACATCGGGCTGAACACCTGGATGAGCCGCAACGCCCCGCCCGCCCCCCGGAACTCGGCTGGCCTCTTCCACCTCGCCATCCTCTACCCGGAGCGACGCGACCTGGCCCTCGCCCTCCGCTGGCTGATGGAGGCCGAGTATCCCCTGGAGGGGGCCTCCGACCACGGCGTCTCCGAAGCCCTCTACCTGAGCGACCCGGACGGCAACGGCGTGGAGCTCTACCGGGACCGCCCGCGCGAGGAGTGGCCCCGCACGGAGGACGGCGGGCTCGCCATGGTCACCCGTCCCCTCGACGTACAAGGCCTGCTGGCGGAGCTGGACGGGCCAGAGGCGTAGACGGCGCTCCCCGGGGGCCGATCGGGCCGGATCGATCAGGACTCGCTTCTCTGGGCCAGGACGGCGGTGGCGTGGGCGGCGGCGTCCGAGAGCCTGTCGAGGGACTCCTCGTTCAGGTTGTCTATGTCGTCGCAGGCCCGGTGGTAGCAGGCGTCGTAGGGCGCCCCCGCCTCCCCGCCGAAGAGGTCCTGCTGCCGCTCCGTCTTCGTGCCGCCCGCGCCGGAGAAGAGGCCGCCGGTTGGGACCCCCTCGTCCTGGAAGGGACCGTGGTCCGAGCGGCCGTCGAGCGCCGAGGTGGTCTCGGCCTCGATACCCCTCGCCTCGAAGTACGAGTCGAAGACGTCCTCCACCTCGTCCGGCCCCTCGTAGAGGGTGCTCACAAAGTTCGGGGAGCCGGTCATGTCGAGGTTGAGGTACGCGGAGATGTTCCCGATCTCCGCTTCGTCCAGCCCCTCGACGTAGTGGCTAGACCCGACGAGGCCGATCTCCTCGGCTCCCCAGAACGCGAAGCGGACGCGGTTTGCGGGCTCCGCGTCGAGCTCGGCGAGCCGGAGCGCGATCTCCAGCGTCGTCGCCGACCCCGAGCCGTTGTCGTTGATGCCGGGACCCTCGGGCACGGAGTCCAGGTGCGACCCGACCATCACGGTGTTCTCCGCGTCGCCTCCCGGCGTCTGGGCTATGACGTTGGCGGTGCGGTCGCCCCCGCCCTCGGCCACGGAGACGCCTACCTTTGGCATCTCTTCGCGGGCCAGCAGCCCTTCCCCGAACGACTCGCTGGTGCCCATCACGGGTATGCCGACGCCGGCGTCCCCGAGCGACCCACTCAGCACCTCGCCGCCGGGCTCGCCCGCGTTGAAGATGAGCGCAGCGGAGGCGCCGGCCGCCTCCGCGTTCTCTGCCTTCTTCCGGAACGTGCAGGTGCCGCGGCGGACAAGCGCGACGTCACCCTCCGAAAGCCCCTCGAAATCTCGCGGTTCGCAACCGCTCGTGGGGCCACGGGCGTCGACGGGCCGCAGCCTGCCCTCGGCCTCGCCGCCGCCCGACCGTTCCATGAGGGCGAAGTCCGTCGCCGGCACCGACGTTCCCGAGACGTTCAGGTCCGCATCGCGGACGACGGCGTATTCGGGCAAGTCGAAGGACTGGACCCGCACCTCGTAGCCGGCCTTTCGGAGCTTTTCCGCGACGTACTCAGCGGAGGCGTCGTAGCCGGCTGTTCCGGCCGCCCGGTTGCCGCCGTGCTCGTCGGCGATGTCCTGAAAGCGTCGGGCGTGGTCCATGATGCCGTCGACGCCGACGCTCCCGCGCAACTCTGAAGAGAGGTTCGTGTCGGGCGGCGGGGGCGGGTTCCCACCGCACGCGGCAAGCCCCACCGTGATGACCACCGCGAGCAGAGCCAGGTGAAGAAGATGTTTCAAGCTAGCCGGCCGTTCTTGCGCGGGGGAGCATCGTGGCGCCAATGTACCATGGAGGTAGGAGCCGGAGACCGCCGGTGAGCGCGCGCATCGAGACGCGGGGCCGATGTCGGGCACGAAAAAGGCGGCCCCGAAGGGCCGCCTGGGTGCTGCCGACGGGTCGCTGTTTAGTTGCCCGTGTACTTGAGGATGTAGAGGCCGAAGTCGCGGTCGCTGGCGGCGACGTACTCCTGGCCGCCCTGCTCGAACGTCTGGACGCCCCAGAAGTTGCTGCCGCCCTCGTCGATAAAGCGGCCGACCTCCTGGATCTCGCCGTTCGAGATGTCGACCACCCGGAAGCCGCCCGAGTAGTACGAGAAGTACGCGAGGTCGGCGTTCGTCTGGGAGGTCGCGACCTCGTGGACCGAGAGGTCGCCGAAGCCGGTCGACTTCTCCGGGGCCATGGCCTCGGGGATGGCGTACGTGTCGAGCTCGGTCATCTTGCCCGGCTCGTTCTTGTAGAGGTGGACGTAGCCCCACCCGTCGAAGAAGGCCCTGACGGTGACGGCGTCGCCCGTATCACCGATGTTGACGCCCGGTATCAGGCTGCCTTCGAGGGTGTCCGTGCCGGCGCGGCAGGCCGCGTCGTCGTACGCGCTCTCCCTGTCAAAGAGGCCGAAGCCGCTCTTGCGGTCGAGCGAGACCGCCGGGATGCCGCCCTGGACGCTCATGCCGAACCCGTCGCAGGCGCCCTCGCGGTTGACGACCACGGCTCCTGCGTAGCCGCCAGCCGCCTCGATGTTAGCGACCTTCTCGGTGAAGGTGCACAAGCCACGGGTGGCCACGGCGACATACGATCCGCCGTCGGCGGGTGCTGCCGGGACCGCCGCGTCTCCGTTGCAGGCGCGGCCGACGTAGACCGTCGTGCCCTGGAGCCTGTCGCCGTCCTGGAGCTGCTTCGTGCCGCTGCCCTGGGAGACCGCCACCGTGCCCGGGGTGTCGTCCGTGGAGAGCTCGGTGCCGTTGGGCGAGAAGTCCTCGTCGGAGGCCAGCAGGTAGCGGTTGTCGAGGGTGAACTCGGACTGGTGGGCGTTGCCCTCGGGCCTCTCGACCTTGCCGGTCTGCTCCAGCAGCTCGGGGTCGGGGTTTGTGAAGTCGGTGTCGCCGATGTACTCGGGGTTCGCCGGGTCGTCGACGTCGAGGGCGACATAGCCGCCGTCCCAGTAGGAGACCATCATGATCTGGCGGCCGTCTATGTTCTTGACGACCACGTCGTGGTGGAAGACCTCGTTGAGGTTGTCGGGGGCCGACTGGAGGATCTGGGGGAACCTCTCGGCGAGGTCGAGGTCGGCGATCTGCTTCGGGGCCCGCGGGTCGGTGATGTTCAGGATGTCCACGTCGGTGGTCTCGACGTTGTCCACGAGCACGGCGTAGGCCTTGCTGCCCGCGTCCCACGCGAAGACGCTGTGGGTGGCGTTGGCCCTCTTGCGCTGGACGCCGTTGGCGTCGCTCGTATCGCCGGCGCCCTCGAAGAGGGGGAGGGCCCTGGTCGGCTGCGTGACGTCGTAGAGGTTGACGCCGCCGTAGCCGGTGTTCTCGTTGCACTTCTCGTTGTTGCTGACCAGGACGTCACCCTTGAATTTCGGGGTGGTGATGCTGACGGTCTGGATGCCCTCGCCCGGGTAGCTGCCAGGCTTGGACCGGATGAACTTCACCTCTTTCGGGTTCGCGGCGTCGCGGATGTCGACGACGTGGACGCCGTTGTCGTCGCACGTCACGGAGCCCCACGCGGCCAGGTAAGCGTAGCCCTTGTGGACGCCCACGTCGGCGATCTTCTCCGGCACCACGTTGTCGAGCCTGAGCTTGGAGACCACGTCGATGTTCTCGTCCGTGGCGGGCAGGTGCCCGACCCCGTCGCCGTGCTGGTGCAGGTCGTGGGCGCCGTCCTCGGCGTCCGTCCCGCCGTCGTGCTCGGGGTGGGCGAGGGCGACCCCCGCCAACGCCAACATCAACGCGGCGAGCGTTACGATACCGAGCCAAAATCTTCTACGCAATGCTTTCTCCCGCATGCTAGGGCCCCCACCGGGGCTTCGACGCAAACTTGTGCGGGGTTTTGGGCCCCGCGCATCCCTACATCGCTGGCCCAGACTTGCTCCCTTCTTCGTCAACACCCGTACGCAGGTGCACCCAGATGCGGCCTGCAGACGCACACTCCACAGATGGCCGGAAGCATACACGATTAGCGACCTTTAGCACAAGAGGTTGCAAGAGGCCGGCGGCTTTGGAGAAAGGAGCCGCGTCCAATAGAATAGAAGCGTGGGACTCGAAGGTTTGGGCAGGCTGCTCATCGGCGGGGCGCTGGTATTGCTGGTGCTCGGCGGCCTGTTCCTGCTGCTCGGGCGTCTCGGCCTGGACCGCCTGCCGGGAGACCTGGTCTTCAGGCGGGGCAACTTCACCCTCTATTTCCCGATAGGGCTCATGATCCTGCTCTCCGTGGTGGGCACCATCGTCTTGAACATCCTCCTGCGCCGCTAGTTTGCTCACCTCCGAGCTCGACTACGATTTACCGGAGGCCCTGATCGCCCAGTCTCCTGCCGAACCCCGCGACTCCTCCCGCCTGATGGTCGTGGACGCGGCGGTCGGAACCATCGAGCACCGCATCTTCCACGAGTTCCCCCAGTTCCTGCGCCCCGGCGACGCCCTCGTCTTGAACGAGACGAAGGTCCTGCCCGCCCGCCTGAAGGCCCGCAAGCCGACCGGCGGCGAGGTCGAGCTGCTCTTCCTCCGCGACCTCGGCCCGGACGGCGGCGATGCCTGGGAGGCCCTTGCCCGCCCGGCCAAACGCCTCAAGCCCGGCCTCCGGCTCCTGGCCGGCGACGCGAAGCTCGACCTTGTAGAGAACCTCGGCGACGGACGCTGGTCGGTCTCCGCCCCGGACGTGCCCGGCTTGCTCGAGAGGCAAGGCAGCATGCCCCTGCCCCCCTACATCGAGGCGACGCCGGAGGCGGAGGCGCGCTACCAGACCGTGTACGCCAGGGAGCCCGGGTCCGCCGCCGCCCCCACGGCGGGCTTCCACTTCACCCACGAGGTGCTGGACGGCGCGCGGCTGGCGGGGGCCGGGATCTCGCGCGTCACCCTGCACGTCGGGACGGGGACCTTCGTGCCGGTCAGGACGGAGAGGCTCGAGGATCACCAGATGCACGCCGAGAGGTACGACATCCCGGAGGACGCGGCCTGCGCGGTCGAGGGCGCGGAGCGGGTGGTCGCCGCAGGGACCACCGTCGCTCGGACGCTGGAGACATGGGCCGCTACGGGCGCTCGCTCGGGGGAGTCGCGGTTGTTCGTCTACCCAGGCTACCGGTGGCGCGTCGTGAACGCCCTGCTGACCAACTTCCACCTGCCGCGGTCGACGCTGCTGGCGATGGTGATGAGCTTCGGGGGGCAGGACCTCGTCCGGGAGGCGTACCGGGTCGCCGTAGAGGAGCGGTACCGCTTCTACTCCTTCGGGGACGCCATGCTGATCCTGAACGGCGGCAGGGCCCTATAGGCGCTCCGGTCTCCATAGAGATAACCGCCACCGACGGGGAGGCGCGGGCTGGCGTGCTCCGTACCCCGCACGGCCCGGCCGAGACGCCGGCGTTCATGCCCGTCGGAACCAAGGGCACGGTCAAGGGCCTCACGCCGCAAGACCTGCGCGGCGCGGGCGCGGGCGTGGTGCTCGGCAACACCTACCACCTCTACCTGCGCCCCGGGGCCGACATCGTGCGGGAGGCGGGGGGGCTCCACGCGTTCGGCGGCTGGGACGGGCCGATGCTCACCGATTCCGGGGGGTTCCAAGTCTTCTCGCTCGCCAGGACGCGCAAGATCTCCGAGAACGGCGTCCGGTTCGCCTCGGTCTACGACGGCTCCCCCCACGAGTTCACGCCGGAGCTAACGACGAGGGTGCAGGAGCTTCTCGGCGCGGACGTCGCCATGGTCCTCGACGAGTGCCCGCCGGCCAACGCCGACCGGGGGTACCACGTCGAGTCGTTGCGCCGGACGGCGCGGTGGGCGGCGAGGTGCAAGGAGGCGCACGCCCGCGAGGACCAGGCGCTCTTCGGGATCGTGCAGGGCGGCCTCCACCACGACCTGCGCGCCGAGAGCCTGGAGCGAACCGTCGAGATCGGCTTCCCCGGCTACGCGGTCGGGGGGCTCTCCGTCGGGGAGTCGAGGGAGGAGATGCTGGAGACGCTCGCCGCGACGGCAACGTTGCTGCCCGAAGACCGGCCGAGGTACTTCATGGGCATCGGGGACCCGGTAGGCATCCTCCAGGTCATCGCCCTCGGGGTAGACATGTTCGACTGCGTCCTGCCGACCCGCCTGGCCCGCCACGGCGCGGCGCTTACCCCGGACGGCCGCCTCAACCTCAAGAACGCCCGTTTTCGCCGGGACTTCGGTCCCCTCGACCCCGAGTGCTCCTGCGAGGCCTGCGCGGGATACAGCCGGGCCTACCTCTCGCACCTCGTCCGCGAAGACGAGCTGCTGGGCCACCGGTTGATAACCCTCCACAACGTCCACTTCACCGGCGCCCTGTGCCGGCGGGCCCGGGCCGAGATCTCCGCCGGCCGGTTCGCGGGCTGGTCGAGCGCCTGGATCTCCAGGTACGAGTCGGCCTGACGGCCGACTCGTAGCGGTCAGCAATCAGCCGTCAGCTTTCAGCTTTGCCTCCTCGGCACGTTCCTCCGGCTCTCGAGGTATCGGGGAGGGCGAAATCGCGGGAGCTGGGTTCCGCAGTCGGGAGACGTCTCTCTACCCGCATATAGCTGACGGCTGATTGCTGACCGCTGATACCTATATAATCAGCGCGATCTTATGGGTAGCACGCGAAACAACCTCATCGTACTCGGGCTCGTCGTCGTGCTGCTCGTTGTTGCCGCGTACCTGATCTTCCTCCGCCAGCCGGTCACGGAGTCCACCCAGCTCGGGCTCGACCTCCAGGGCGGCGTCAGCGCGCAGCTCCGAGGGTCCCAGACGGGAGGGGGCGAAGTCACGCGCGAGGAGATGGAGCAGGCCTCTGACCTGATCCGGCAGCGCATCGACCGCCTCGGCGTCGCGGAGCCGGACGTGCGGGTACAGGGCCAGGACCAGATAGTCGTCCAGATCCCCGGCGTCGAGAACCCGGACGACGTGATCGACATCATCGGCCGCACGGCCCAGCTCGGCTTTTACCAGGTCCTCGCCGCCGAAGGGAGCCCGAACACCCCGGCGGACGAGGTCGAGTCCGTCAAAAGGGAACTCGAGGAGGACCTCAGGGACGACCAGGACTTCGAGCCCGGCGAGACGAAGATCCTGTTCGAGGAGAGTCCCCCCATCCAGGGCGGCGGCACCGACGTCTACGGCTACATCGTGCGCGAGCAGCCGGACCTCACGGGCGAGGCCCTGCAGCAGAACGGGGCGAACGTCGAGTTCGACCAGAACAACAAGCGGGTCGTCTCGCTGCAGCTGACGGCCGAGGGCGGGAACCAGATGGCGGAGCTCACCCAGGAGATGCTCAACGACGCGACCGTCAGCGGCGAGCCGGCCCAGCTGGCCATCGCCCTCGACGAGGACATCCAGAGCGCGCCCGTCGTGCAGGACGTGCTGGCGGACCAGATCTCGATCTCCAACGACGGTCTTCCGGAGGGCCTCCCCGAGGACGAGGCCCGCCAGCTGGAGACCGTGCTCAACACCGGCGCGCTGCCGGTGAACATGGAGATCATCTCCCAGACCACGGTCGGCCCGACGCTCGGCCTGAGCTCTCTGAGGAGCGGCCTGCTGGCCGCGCTCCTCGGGTTCGTTCTGGTGCTCGCGCTGCTCGTGGTCATCTACCGCGCGCTCGGCCTGGTGGCGGCGCTGGCGCTTCTCGTGTACGCGTTTTTGATGTGGGGGATAGTGGTGGCGGTGCCGGTCACGCTGACGCTGCCGGGCATCGCGGGGATCGTGCTCTCCATCGGGGTCGCCGCGGACGCGAACGTGGTGATCTTCGAGCGGATCAAGGAAGAGGTAAGGCGGGGGCGGACCTCGCGCGCCGCCATCCAGGCCGGCTACGACAGGGGCTTTCGTGCCATCCTCGACGGCAACATCACGACGCTCATCACGGCCTTCATACTCTTCGCCCTCTCGACGGGCTCGGTACGGGGGTTCGCCGTCTTGCTGACCATCGGCGTCCTCTTGAGCGTGTTCACCGCCGTGTTGGTTACGCGCGCCCTGCTCGGGTTGCTCTCGGGCCGCGGCGTGCAGCTCTCGCCCGCCATGATGGGCGTCTCCAAGGGGGACATCTCGGCCCAGAGGACGGCGGGGTAGGCCGTGTTCCCGTCCGTAGACTTCGTGGGCAACTGGGGGCGCTGGTTCGCAATCTCCGGCGTCCTGCTCTCGCTCGGCGTGCTCGCCATTCTCCTCGGACGCCTGGACCTCGGGATAGATTTCCAGGGCGGCGCCCAGTTCACGGCGACGGGCGCGGAGCGCCAGCTAAGCGAGGACGAGGTGAGGTCAGCCCTCCCGCCGGGGATCGCGGAGGAGTCGGTGGTGACCACGCTCGGGAACAACGGCTACGAGGTTCGCACGCCCGTTTTGGGCGAGGCGGAGACCGAGGAGGTCGAGGGCGCCCTGTCGGAGGCGCTGGGGGCCGAGGTGAGTTCCACGAGCGTGAGCCCGGCTTTCGGCGAGCAACTCAGGAACCAGGCTTTGCAGGCGGTCGCGGCGGCGCTGCTCATCATCGTGGCGTTCATCAGCATCAGGTTCGAGTTCTCCTTCGCCATCGCCGCGATGGCGGCGCTGGTGCACGACGTGCTGCTGACCGTCGGCTTCTACGCCATCTTCGGGCGCGAGGTCAGCCTCGTGACGGTGGTCGCGGTGCTGACCGTGCTCGGGTACTCGCTCTACGACACCATCATCATCTTCGACAGGATCCGCGAGAACGCCCCCACGGTCGGGTACAACCGCAGGCGCTTCGACGAGATGATCAACCTCTCCATCCGGCAGGTGGTGCGGCGTTCGATCTACACGTCGGTCTTCACCCTGATACCGGTGACGGCGCTCCTCATCTTCGGCGAGTCGACCCTGAGCGACTTCGCCTTCGCCCTCCTAGTCGGCATCCTCGCCGGCACGTACAGCTCGATCTTCGTCGCCTCCCCGGTGCTCTCCCTGTACAAGGCCTGGCGCGCCGGCAGCGTCCGACGCTCTCCCCGCTCCGCCTGAACACGGGCTGACGGGCCGCCTGCGCATTACTAAGGATGAGCTGGATGAACGTTGGCAGGTCGGGTTGCGTCGCCGTGGGCCTTGTGGTCGTGTCGTTGTCCGTGTGCGCGACCCTCGCGGGCGTCGTAGGCGCGTGGATGGTATCGTCGGAGCCAGGTGTGGATTCACTTCCCGGTCGTGTTCGGCGACCGTTTTCGCGTGGGGCCAGGGTTACGCCCGAGAGGAGGTATGAGGTCACGGAGAGAGCCATCGACGCCGCCACCCGTCGACGGATGATCGGGCGCTTCGGCGCCTGGGCGGCCGAGTGGTGCGACGGGCTACCGGCCCTGCTCGACCGGCTCGCGCAGAGGTGGAACGTTCGGATCGGCCGATCCGCGCCGCCCGGCGCGACCTCGTGCGTGTTCTTCTGCGAGCGTCGCGACGGCGAGCCGGCCGTGCTCAAGCTCTCGCCCGACCCGGGCCTGGGCGCCTTCGAGGCCGGGGCGTTCGCCGCCTGGCGGTCGTCCGGCTGGGTACCGCGGGGCCTCGGCTTCGACGCGGAGAGCGGTGCCTTGCTGCTCGAGGCCGTACGGCCGGGCACGACCCTGGCCGACGGCGATCCGGCCGCACGCCTCGGGGCCGTCGCGGAACTTGTGGGCGGCCTCCACGCTTCCGCCGGGGATGGAGCCATGACGCATTTCCCGCCGCTGGTCGAGCGCGTGAAGTTCATCTTCGCCTTATACGAGGAGCGGCTGCGCGACCCCGCGGTGGCGTCGGTGGTTCCGGTGGGCCTCCTGGAGGGGTCGTCGGCCGCAGCGCTCCGGCTCGCCGCCGGGCCGGGCCGACAAGTCCTGTTGCACGGCGATCTGCACGCCAGGAACGTGCTTGACGGAGGCGTCCGGGGTCTGGTCGCCATCGACCCGCGGGCCTGCGTCGGCGACCCGACCTTCGACCTCATAGACTGGGTCCTGGTCGCCGGCGGCGATGAACGCGCAGCGGAGCCGCGCGCCGAGTGGCTCGCCAGCCGGGTGGGCGTCGATCCCGCAAGGCTGTGGCGGTGGTGCGAAAGTACGGCCGTGCTCGTCGCCATCAGCCAGCTCGTCCGATCGGCAGGACCCACCGAAGCCACGCGCTCGCTCCTGAATCTGGCCCAAAACGCCGATCATGGCCGATTCTGGGAGGACTGAGGCAGGCACCGAAGGGAAAGCCTTCTTGCCCGGAAGCACCGATTTTGCCGGGCTCTACTCCGCCCGGGCGTCGCAAGGTTGTTGACGAGGTCTCGTCTAAGCGCGTGGATCGCCTGAGGAGAGACCTGCCGAATATCCTACCGGCGCCCATGCGAAGACCGCCAACAGGCAAAGGGCGTATTCTCGGGAGACGAGGGACAGGAAGTGATCCCGCCCGTGCCTCCCGGCCAACCCACGCCCGTGAACGGCTTCCGAATGCCCGCGTCGCCACCGCCGCCGCCTTTCGCGATGTCCACCTGACTACTCCATCGTGTTACGAGGTATGCTATTTATATATTTTGTTCTTAATATAAATGTGAGGGTGGGTGCTCTGGGCGTCGGTCGTGGTGGGTTATCATGGAGAAGGTGCAGGCGGAACCGGGAGGTTGAGGTGCGCGGATCGGTTGGAGAGACGCTGGAGCGGTTGGTTCTCTTGCAGGTCGGGGCGGCGGCGGCGACGCGGGACAGGGTGCAGGACGTCGTCGAGGGTCTGATCGAGCAGGGTCGGATCGAGCGCGAGGAGGGGCGCACGGTCGTCGAGGACGTGATGAGCCGGGCCAGGGAGCGGTCTGCGGGGGCGCGGTCGCTGGTGGACGCCTCGGTGCAGCAGGGGCTCAGGAGGGGCGGGCTGCCCACGCGCGAGGACCACGAGGATTTGGTGTTCCGGGTGGAGCAGTTGGAGCACAGGGTGAGGATGCTGGAGGACAGGCCCGTGGCGGCTCCCGTGCCGCCGCCTGCGGCGGGGGATCCCGACGTGGCGACGGACACGCCCCGCGACGCCCCAGAGACGCCGCCGGGGCTCTAGGCGGGCGCCGCGCGACCTTCGGCCGGCGGCGGGTTGGTCTCGCCGGGCGGGCGGGCGGGAAGCCTCCGGCGGTTCACCCAGATCAGCCGCGTCCTCGTCAGGCACGGCTTCGGGTTCGTGTTCGACGTCAGGCGCGACCGGCGGGAGAACAAGGGACTGCAGGAGTTTCTCGCCCCGAACTTCGGCGTGCGGATGCGTCGGAGCCTGGACGACCTCGGGCCGACCTTCGTCAAGTTCGGGCAGGTGCTCTCGACGCGCTCGGACATCTTTCCGGAGGGCATCCTCTCCGAGCTGCAGAAGCTGCAGGACACCGCCAGGCCCATGCCCGCCGGGCGGGCGCAGGCGATACTCGAGCAGGAGCTCGGGGCCCCCGTCGACGAGGTCTTCTCGGAGTTCGAGGCCGTCCCGCTCGGATCCGCCAGCATCGGGCAGGTCCACCGGGCGGTCTTGAGGAGCGGGGAGATCGTCGCGGTAAAGGTGCAGCGGCCGGAGGCGCCGGGGCGGGTGGCGGCCGACCTCGAGCTCATGCGCGAGTTCGCGGACTTCGTGGACCGGCGGTTCGCCCAGAAGGTGCTCGTGGACGCCAGGGGTCTTGTGGCGGAGTTCGAGGTCGTCGTCCGGCGCGAGCTCGACTACGCCGCCGAGGCCCAGAACGCCCGGCGCTTCGCCGCCAATTTTGCCGGCACGCCGGTCGCCATACCGGCCGTCTACCAGGAGTTCTCGACCTCGAAGGTTCTGACCATGGAGTTCGTGGTGGGGACCAGGTTCAGGGACATCCGGCCGCTCCTCATGACCCCTTCCGAGCGGCGGCGGGTGGCGTCGATGGGGGCCGACGCGATCTTCAAGATGGCCTTCGAGGACGGGTTCTTCCACGGCGATCCGCACCCGAGCAACCTGCTGCTCACGCCCGGGGGCGACCTGGCGCTCCTCGATTTCGGGATGGTCGGCTTCATGAGCCAGGGCGACATAGAGGCGCTCTCGCGGCTGTTCATAGCCGTGATCCAACGCGACGCGTCCGCGGCCCTGCGCGCCCTGGAGGGGCTCGGCGTGCGCTACGCGACGGAGGTGCGCGGCGAGCTCGTACGGGAGCTGAGGGAGTTTTTGAACAAGTATGCTGGGCTCTCGGTTGGGGAGGTCACCCTCGGGCAGGCCCTCTCCGAGCTCATAGCGCTCGCCCGGCGCTACAGGGTGCGCATGCCGCCCGTCTTCCCCCTGCTGACGAAGGCGCTCGTCACCGCCGAGGGGCTCGCGCGGTCCATAGACCCGACCATAAACGTCTACGAGGTCGCGCGCCCGTACGCAAGAAGGCTCCTCTCCCAGAGGTACAGGCCCCACGTGATGGCCGAGTTGGCCACGGAGCGGTCGCTGGAGTACGCCCGCTACCTCGAAGAGTACCCAGAGCAGATCCACCAAGTCCTCGGCGAGCTCGCCGACGGGGAACTGGAGGTACAGCTCCGCCACAGCGGCCTCGACGAGCTCATCGGCAGCGTGGACGTGCTCGCCAACCGCCTCGTCTTCGCCGTCGTGACCGCGGCGCTCCTCGTCGGCTCCTCCATGCTCGGCGCCTTCGACGTCGGCGGCCCGAGCGTCCCCCTGATCGGGGTCCCCGTCGTCGCGTTTATAGGCTTCATGCTCGCGCTCGTCCTCGCCTCTTTGCTGCTCGTCATAATCTACAGGTCGAAGAGGCTTTGAGCACGCTCCGGCCTTCGGCTTACGCTTCTCAGCACGCCTCCTTCGGAGGCTCTCAGCCCGGCGCTTCGCGCCTCTCAGCCCGCTCCCTCCGGTCGCTTTCGGCTTTTTGGTAGGTGGCGACGCCGTGCGCTTACCACCGCTCCCGTCAAGAACGGTTCTCCCACAAACACTTGGCGCATCCTTGGCTGGGTGGTCTCCGGCGCTTTTAGCTGAAAGCGTAGGCGAAGCCGAAGCGTGGTGACAAGCTCCCGAAGGGAGCGGGCTGACGAGATATAATCTCGTCATGGAACCGGCACGCACAGAGGAGCGACCGCAGGCGATACCGTCGCCGCCGGTGACCATCTCGGCTCTGCTCGAGAGGGTGGCCTCTTATGCGCCGGAGGGGGCGGAGGACTTGATCGCGGGCGCCTACCGCGTGGCGCACGCCGCACACCGGGGGCAGGTGCGCAAGAGCGGGGAGCCGTTCGTCTACCACCCGCTGGCGACCGGGGCCATCCTGGCCGAGCTCAGGCTCGACGCGACGACCATCGCGGCGGCGTTGTTGCACGACGTGCTGGAGGACACGGGCGTGACCAAGGCCGAGCTCGCCGACCAGTTCGGCGACGAGGTCGCGGAGATCGTGGACGGGGTGACGAAGCTCGGTAATTTGCCCTCGGGGAACCTGGAGGAGGCGCAGGCGGAGAGCCTGCGGAAGATGATCGTGGCGATGAGCCGCGACGTGCGGGTGATCATCATCAAGCTCGCCGACCGGCTGCACAACATGAGGACGCTCGCTTACCTCAAGCGGGAGACGCAGCTCAGGAAGGCGACGGAGACGCTGGAGATCTACGCCCCCCTTGCCCACAGGCTCGGTATCTACTCGCTGAAGTGGGAGCTCGAGGACCTCTCGTTCGCCACGTTGCACCCCCGCCGCTACGAGGAGATAAAGCGGCTCGTCGCCGCCCGCAGGGGCGACAGGGAGGCGTTCATCAACGGGACGGCGGCCGAGCTCACGCGCCACCTGCGCGAGACGGGGACCGAGGCCGAGGTAAAGGGCAGGGTCAAGCACTTCTACTCCATCTACAACAAGATGGTCCGCCGCAACAAGGAGTTCAACGAGATCTACGACCTCACGGGCCTGAGGGTCGTCGTGGACTCGGTGCGGGACTGCTACGGTGCTCTGGGGGTCATCCACTCGATCTGGAAGCCTATCCCGGGCCGGTTCAAGGACTACATAGCCATGCCCAAGTTCAACATGTACCAGTCGCTGCACACGACGGTCATGAGCAACGAGGGGAAGCTGCTCGAGATCCAGATCCGGACCCACGAGATGGACACCACGGCCGAGTACGGGATCGCCGCCCACTGGATGTACAAGCACGGCCTCACCGACCGGCAGGTGGACCGCCTGGGGTGGCTGAAGAGCATGATGGAGTGGCAGCAGGAGACCACGGACTCCTCGGAGTTCATGGAGTCCCTGAAGGGCGAGCTCGTCGCGGACGAGGTCTTCGTCTTCACGCCGAAGGGTGACGTCGTCAGTTTGCCGAGCGGGGCGACCCCCATAGACTTCGCCTACCACGTTCACACCGAGATCGGGCACAGGACCATAGGCGCCAAGGTCAACGACCGGATAGTTCCGCTCGACTCCGAGCTCGTGAGCGGCGATAGGGTGCAGGTCATCACGGGCAAGAACTCGGGGCCGAGCCGGGACTGGCTGGCGGTGGTCCAGAGCGGGCGGGCGAGGAACAAGATCCGGCAGTTCTTCAACAAGGCCGACCGCGAGGACAACCTGGGGCTTGGGCGGGAGAAGATCCTGGGCCTTTTGAAGAAACGCCGCATCGGCAAGGTGCCCTCGGGCATCCTCGAGGACGTCGCCCGGGCCACCAATCACTCCTCCCCGGACGACATGCTCGCCGCCGTCGGGGCCGGCACGATCTCCGCGGAGAACGTCGCTGGTCGCATCGCGGACCTCCTCCAGCCCAAGGAGGAAGACGAGGAGGGGCCGAAGATGCAGCCGCCGGCCCTCGCCCCGCTGCCGCTGCCGGGCGACGCCGGGCCCACGGACGACACCGGCGTGCGCGTGGTCGGCTCCAGCGGAATACTCACGCGCCTGGCGCGCTGCTGCACCCCGATGCCCGGCGACGACATCGTCGGCTACGTCTCTTTGGGGCGCGGCGTCGTCGTCCACTCCGCCGGGTGCGTCAACGCCCGCGCCCTGAAGTCCAAGGACGCGGAGCGGTTCGTGGAGGTCGAGTGGGCGGATGGCGGGGGCAAGCTGTTCACGGTGGAGCTGCTCGTCGAGGCGCTGGACCGGATGCACCTCCTGAAGGACATAACGTCCGGCATCTCCGATGCGGGGGTGAACATCCTCTCCGCGCGGGTGGACACCATCGAGGACCGCACGGCGCTCAGCCGGTTCGCGTTCAAGGCCGGCAGCGTGCAGCACGTCGAGGAGGTCATACGCAAGATCCGGGGCATCCCCGACGTCTACGACGTCTGCCGGGTCTCCCGCGACGGAACGCCCCTCGAACGCTAGCTTGCGCCTGCTCAGCGTCAACGCCGGCAGCGAGACGCCCATCGAGGGGGCCCGAAAGAGCGGGAAGACCGGCATCTTCAAACGCCCGGTGGAAGGGCCGGTGGAGATCACGCCCGGGGGCCTCGCGGGCGACGCCATAAGCGACACGGAGAACCACGGCGGCTCCGACCAGGCCGTCTACGTCTTCGGCGCCCCGGACTACGAGTGGTGGTCCGCGGAGCTTGGCCGCGGCTTGCAGCCCGGCACGTTCGGGGAGAACCTGACCGTCTCCGATCTGGAGGGCGCCGCGGTGTGCGTCGGGGACCGGCTGAGCATCGGTCCGGTGGTTCTCGAAGTAACGGCGCCGCGTATACCCTGCCTGACGCTCGCCGCCCGGATGGGGGACCCGGCCTTTCTCAGGCGGTTCAGGAGGGCAGAGCGGCCCGGGGTGTACTGCCGGGTGGTCCGGACGGGCGAGGTCCGGGCGGGCGAGCCGGTCGCGTACGCGCCCTACGCGGGGGAGCGCGTGCCGGTGCTGGAGGTGTTCCGGGCGTTCTTCGACCCGGACCCGGGGGAGGACGTCTTGCGGCGGCACCTGGCGGCGCCCATCGCCGTGCGGGCGCGGGGGGCGTACGAGGAGCGGTTGGCGGAGTTGTCGGCAGACCATACGAGGACCAGGAGTTTCAGTTGACCGAGATCGAGCAGGTAACCTTGGATATGGGCGGCTTCGAGGTGAACTCGTACGTGGTCCACGCGCCCGAGGGCGACGTCATAGTGGACGCGGGGGCCGAGCCGGGGAAGATCCTGGGCGCGGTGAGGGCCCCGGTCGTCGCGGTCCTGCTCACGCACGCCCACGCCGACCACGTCGGCGCCCTGGACGCGGTGCTCCGGGAGACGAACGCGCCCCTCTACGTGCACCCGGACGCGGCCGAGGCCGCCGGCGCCACCGTCTACGAGCCGCTCGACGAGGGTCAGGAGCTCGAGCTGGCGGGGGAGACGTTCCGGGTGCTCAACACGCCGGGCCATGCGCCCGGTTCCGTGACGTTCGTCGTGGGGCGGGATCAGATCGTCGGCGACCTGGTCCTGCCCGGCAGCGTCGGCCGCACGGACATCGACGGCGCCTCGTGGGAGGAGCTCGAGATCTCCCTGCGCAAGGTAATGCCGCTCTGGGAAGAAGAGACCCGGCTCTACGCGGGCCACGGGCCGGTCCTGCTCGCCCGCGAGGAGCTGGAGACGAACCCCTACCTGCCGCCAGCCAGCTCATGATGTACCGAGGTCCAAAAGGCACCTACGACGTCTTTCCCGGCGGCCGGGAGCCGCACGAGCGGGCGGATCTCTGGGCCTTCGTGGAGGGGCGGGCGCGCGAGATCCTCGGCCGCCACAACTACCGCGAGATCAGGACGCCCGTCTTCGAGGAGGTCGAGCTGTTCGCCCGTACGGCCGGTGAGGCCTCGGACATCGTGGTGCAGAAGGAGATGTTCACCTTCAGGGACAAGGGCGAGCGGGAGATGGCGCTAAGGCCCGAGGGTACGCCGGGGGCCGTGCGGGCCTACATAGAGCACAACCTGTTCAAGCTCGCGCAGCCGATCAAGCTCTTCTACGTCGGGCCGATGTTCCGCCAGGAACGCCAGCAGAGGGGCCGCTACCGCCAGCACACCCAGATCGGGGTGGAGGCGCTTGGCACCACGGACCCGCTGGTGGACGTCGAGGTGATCTCGCTCCTGTACGCCATCCACCGGTCGATCGGGGTGAGGGACGAGGTCGTCCACCTCAACAACATCGGCGACATGCCCACCCGTCGCGCCTACGTCCCCGAGCTTCGCGCCTACCTCCATAAGAACGCCGCCGACCTCGACCCCGACTCAGTGGCGCGCATGGACACGAACCCTCTGCGCACGTTCGACTCCAAGCACGAGGGCACCCGGGCGGTTCTGGCGGAGGCCCCGAAGATAGGCGCTTTCCTAAGCCCGGAGGCCGCTGACCACCTCGCCGTAGTGCGCGAGGGGCTCGACGCCCTCCGCGTGCCGTACAAGCTCGACGAGCAACTCGTGCGGGGCCTCGACTACTACACGATGACCGTCTTCGAGGCGAAGAGCGGGGCGCTAGGCGCCCAGGACACGGTTGGGGCCGGCGGGCGTTACAACGCCCTGATCCCGGACCTCGGCGGCCCGGACGTCGGCGGTATCGGCTTCGGCACCGGCGTCGAACGCATGCTGCTCGCGGCGGCCGCTAAAGAGCCCGAGTCCGCCCTCGACCTCTTTTTCGTTACCCTCGCGCCCGAGGCCCGGGTTCCTGCGATGCGCCTCGCCGGCGCCCTGCGCGCGAAGGGCGTCTCGTGCGACCTGGACTTTGGCGGGCGGGGGGCGAAGGGCCAGTTCAAGCAGGCGGACCGTTCCGGTGCCTCCTTTGCCGCGATCCTGGGCGAGGACGAACTCTTCGGCGGCAAGATCAAGATCCGCGACATGGCCTCGGGCGAGGAGAGGGAGGTAGACGTCTCCGACGGGGCAACGGAGCTTCTGCGGGCGATAGGGGGCTGAGCCGGCCGGTGCCGGATCTTCCGTCGGGGCTCGTCGAGGCCGTGCGCGGGGCCCGTCGCGTGGTGGCGTTGACCGGGTCGGGGATCTCGGCCGAGAGCGGCGTGCCCACCTTCCGGGACGCGCAGACCGGCCTCTGGGCGCGGTACGACCCGCAGGAGCTCGCGACCCCGGAGGCGTTCGCGCGCGACCCCGAGCTCGTCTGGAGGTGGTACGCGTGGCGGCGCGACCTGGTCGAGCGGGCGAGCCCCAACGCCGGTCACGAGGCCCTCGCAAGGCTCGAACGGTCCGTATGCGCCTTCTTGCTCATCACCCAGAACGTGGACGGCCTGCACCAGGAGGCCGGCAGCGAGGGTGTCGTGGAGCTGCACGGCAACATCCGCCGCAGCCGCTGCCCGCTGGAGGGCGTGACCGTGGAGGCCCACGGGACGGACCATCCCCCACCCCTGTGCCCCAGCTGCGGCTCGCCGCTCCGGCCCGACGTGGTCTGGTTCGGCGAGGCGCTGCCGGCCGCGGGGCTCGAAGCGGCGTCTGAGGCGGCCCGCTCGTGCGACCTCCTTCTCAGCGTCGGAACGTCTGGTCTCGTCTACCCGGCCGCCTCCCTTCCCTACGAGGCCCTGGAGAGCGGGGCGACGGTGGTCGAGGTCAACCCGGAGCCAACGCCGCTTTCGCCGGACGCGCACTTCTCGCTGCGGGGGAGGGCTGGCGAGGTGCTGCCGGAGCTGGTGCGCGCGGCTTTCGGCTAGCGGCGGGGCTGTTGCGGGAGGTTGGGACGGGTTGTATAGGCTTTAACCGAGAATCCGGGCCCGGGGCATAACCTCACCTCTCAGGCTTCAAGAGAGGAGAGCGGTATGGCGGTAGAGGATCTGCGGCAGAGCCCGATGATGGGGCACATGCTGGACGCCTTGGAGAACGGCGAGGACATCGGCCACTACGGGCGGCTGGTCTTCGCCATGATAGGGCGCCACTTCGTGGACAACGACGAGCTGGTCGGGCTGCTCGCCCAGGACCACGACGCCGACGAAGGGGAGATAAAGGCGCTCGTGCAGCAGGTCCAGCAGAAGGGCTACAGCCCGCCCGGACGGGAGAAGATCCTGGAGTATCAGGGCCAGCAGGACTTCCCGATCTGCCCGAGCCCCGACGACCCGGACGCCTGCAACCCCTACCAGGAGCTCCAGTTCCCGGACGAGGTGTACGAGTCGATTCAGGAGTACAGGCAGGAAAAGGCCCAGTAGGACCTCAGGCGCCGGGGTTGCCCGCCGCCCGAACCGGGTACCCGAGGGCCGCCCGCGAGGGATCGTGGGAGAGGCCGCGGCTCGCGCGGCCCTTCAGGCGCGGCTAGGGCGTGGCGCGGACGGAGAGGGGGCGTTCGATCGGGACGCCGTTCTCGTCCGGCCAAGCCACGCCTTTCGGTTTCGTCAGGGGCTCGTCCGACTTACCCTCCAAAGCCGGGTAGTCGTCACGGGGCATCTTGGACTCACGCAGGGCTGAATGCTGAAATCTGACGGCGCGGTCCGCGAAGCGGATCGCCTCAGTTGTTCCCTTCCGAGGGGCGGGCCGCCGGGTCCGAGCCTTGGGGGCCACCGGGCCGGCGGCGGAGGGCTATGTGGAGCTCCTTGAGCTGGTCTTCGGAGACGGGGCCCGGGGCGTCCATCATCTCGTCGCGGGCGGCCTGGGTCTTCGGGAAGGCCATGACCTCGCGGATGTTCGGCTGGTCGCGGAGGACCATGATCAGGCGGTCTATCCCCGGCGCTATGCCGCCGTGCGGCGGGGCGCCGTAGCGGAAGGCCGTCAGCATGGCCCCGAAGCGCCGCTCGGCCTCCTCGGCCCCGATGCCTATAACGTCGAAGACCCGCTGCTGGATGTCGGGGCGGTGGATCCTGATGCTCCCCGACGCGAGCTCCGTACCGTTCGCGACGAGGTCGTAGAGCTGCCCTATTACCTCTAGCGGCTTGGTCTCGAGGAGCGGCAGGTCCTCCTCTCTGGGCATGGTGAACATGTGGTGCATGGGCTCGACCCGGCCCTCGTCCTCGTTCCACTCGAAGAGCGGAAAGTCTGTCACCCAGCACAGGCCGAGGACGCCGTCGTCGGCGAGGCCGAGGCGGTCCCTCATGTGGAGCCGGAGCCGGCCGAGGCTCTCGAAGACCACAGGGTCCTTGTCCGCCACGAAGAACAGGTAGTCGCCCTCCTCCGCGCCGAGGGAGCCGCGCAGAGAGGCCTGCTCCTCGTCGGAGAAGAACTTGGCAATTGGGCCCTTGAGCGTCCCCTCCTCGGCCTTCATGTAGGCGAGGCCGCGGGCGCCGCCGGTCTTGGCGACGCCCGTGATCTCGCCCTCAATCTGGCCCCGCGAGAGGCTCCCGAGTCCGCCCACGGCGATGCCCCGCACCGACCCGCCGGAGGCGACGGCCCCGCTGAAGACCTTGAACTCCGAAGCGGCGACGAGGTCCGAGACGTCCCTTATCTCGAGCCCGAAACGGATGTCCGGCTTGTCCGAGCCGTAGCGGTCCATGGCCTGCGCGTAGGTGAGGCGGGGGAACGGCTTCTGGAGGATCTTTTTCTCGGTCATGCCCTCGACGATCTCCGTAAAAAGCTCCTCGACAAGGTCGAGGACCTCCCCTTGGGTGGTGTAGCTCATCTCGAGGTCGAGCTGGGTGTGCTCGGGCTGGCGGTCGCCGCGCTGGTCCTCGTCGCGAAGCGCGCGGGCTATCTGGAAGTACCGCTCGAAGCCCGCGACCATCAGTAGCTGCTTGAACTGCTGGGGGGACTGCGGCAGGGCGTAGAACTGCCCGGGGTAGAGGCGGGCCGGGACGAGGTAGTCGCGGGCGCCCTCGGGGGTGGAGGCCGTCAGGAGCGGGGTCTCTATCTCCACGAACTCGCGCGCATCGAGAAAGTCCCTCATGTGCTTGACGACCCTGTGGCGGAAGAGGATGTTGTCGCGCATCTTCTCGCGGCGCAGGTCCAGGTAGCGGTACTTCAGGCGCAGGGTCTCGTCCACGGGGCGGTCGCGCTCTATCTCGAAGGGCGGGGTCTCGGAGGTGTTAAGGACCCGCAAGCTCGTCGCCTGGACCTCGACCTCCCCGGTCGGGAGGTCGGGGTTCTCGTTGCCCGCCGGACGGGCCGTAACCTCGCCCTCGACCGAGATGGACCACTCGGGCCTCAGCGACTCGGCCACCGAGAACACATCGGCCCTGTCGGGGTGAAACGTTACTTGGGTAATGCCCCACCTGTCCCGCAGGTCGATAAAGACGAGGCCGCCGTGGTCGCGGCGACGGTGGACCCAGCCCGCGAGCCTGGCCCTCTCGCCGACGTTCTCTTTGCGTAGGCCGCCCGCGTCCTGCGTCCTGTAAGGGTTCTTCGGGTCCATCGTCCGCCTCCTGATCATCGCCTGCCCGCCCGGGTCCGGTGGGCGTGGAATAGTCCAATGTTAGCCGAAAAAGGCGGCCCCGACGGACGAGGACGGCTTGCCCGCCGTTCGTTGCGTGCGTTTGTCCCCCGTGCTAAGTTAGCGCAGGTCCGGCCGTGAACCCTTCGGCGGGCCACGATCATCGGTCGGCGGCCGGGGGAGAACCTAATCGCAGGCATCGGCGCCAAGAGATTGTCCGCGCGGCCCTTCGTGCTTGCGACCCTCCTCTGCCTGCTGCTCCTGTCCTCCGCGTGCGGAGGCGGCGGGGAGGAGGAGGCGAGCGTGCCGGAGGACGCGGTGGCCACACCGCCCCCGACCCAGACGCCGCCCCCTGTGGCAAGCCCCGGCGTGCCCGTCGGCACGGGGCAGGCCGAGACGACCGCAGATCCTACCTTCACGCTCAACACGGATCAGCCCGTCCCCCCCAACTTCAGCGAGGCCTACGGGCGGCGGGCCAGGATCGCGGTCCAGTTCTACAAGCTGGACGAGGACGCCCTCGACTACCCGCAGGGCCTCTCGGTGGACCGGCAGGTGCAGGACGCGATGGAGGAGCTCAGGGGCCAGTACCCCACCATAGAGTTCTTCTCTTACGACATCTCAGACCCCGGGGCGGCCGCCGGCGAGGGGGAGCTGCAGGAGGGGGAGTACGGCACGCTCGCCGCGCAGCTCGGGGTCGGGATCACGCCGTTCGTGGCGATGCTCGCGCCGACTTCGGGCGGGGAGTACGTGATCACGAACCTCTTCCAGGGCTACACCCCGCAGGTGGTCCTGAGCCAGGCGCTCTTCGACCTGGCCGCCGTCGAGGTCGAGGACAACACCAGCGACGTCGACGTCGTCCTCGAGAGCGTGGAATTGACCGACGAAGGCGGCGGCATCGAGTTCCTTAGCGTCCAGAACCGCACGGGGAGGGCCGTCAACCTCCAGGGCTACACCATCAGGGTCTTGAGCCCCGAGGACGCCCAGGTCGACCCGGACGCCCCGCAGGTGACCATAAGCAGCGACGTGAGGATCGCCCCCCAGGCGAGCGCCTCCGTCGGGCGCGTCCCCGACGTGGTGGACGCCGACGGGGATCGGGTCTCCGGCACCTTCGAGGGCGGAACCAACCTCGACCTCGCGCCGGGGGACCAGGTGGCGCTTCTGGACCCCGGCGGCGCGGTCGCCTCCACCCTGACGATCTAGCCCGAAAACCCGCTTTGCGGCTGAAATTTCGCCCCCGTGAGATACACTAGCCTTCGCCATGCAGGACCCCGTCTACCTGGACAACGCTGCCACCACGCCCCTGGATCCGCGGGTGCTGGAGGCGATGCTTCCCCACCTCGGCGCCAACCGGGGAAACCCCTCTTCGATCCACGCCAGGGGGACGGCCGCGAGGGAGGCCATCGAGGAGGCCCGCGCGTCGGTCGCCGCGCTCGTCGGCGCGTCGGCCGGGGAGATCTTCTTTACCGGCGGCGGTACGGAGGCCGACTGCCTGGCCGTTCTCGGCGTCGCCAGGGCCGCCGGCCCCGAGAGGCGTCACCTCGTCGTCTCCGAGATCGAGCACGCGGCCGTGCGCGAGGCCGCGCGCCGGCTGGAGTCCGAGGGCTTCGAGGTTACCTGGATCGGGGTGGACGGGCACGGCCTCGTTGACGTCGAGGAGTTTGCAGCTGCGCTTCGCCCGGACACGGCGCTGGCGGCCGTGATGTGGGCCAACAACGAGATAGGGACCGTGCTGCCGGTGCAAGAACTCGCCGCCGAGTGCGCGCGGCGGGACGTGCCGTTCCACGCCGACGCGGTCCAGGCGGCCGGTAGGGAACGCATTGATGTCGGTGAGACGGAGGTCTCGACGCTCGCCATCTCGGGCCACAAGCTCTACGGTCCGCAGGGGGTCGGAGCGCTCTACGTGCGCGAGGGTACGCCCATCGGCCCGGTCCTGTTCGGCGGCGGGCAGGAGGAGGGTTTGAGGAGCGGGACCGAGAACGTCGCCGGCATAGCCGGGCTCGGGGCCGCAGCTAGCCTCGCGCTCGGTGAGCTGGACCGGAGGATGGACCACGAGACCGAGCTGCGCGACCGGCTCATGGAGGGATTGTTGGCCCTGCCCGACGTGGAGCTCAACGGGCACCCCGAGCGCCGGCTCTCGAACAACGTCCACGTCTCCGTGCGGGGCGTGGGCGCCGAAAGCCTCGTGCTCGTGCTCGACGCCCTCGGCTACGCCATAGGGAGCGGGTCGGCGTGCTCCAGCGGCGGCGACCGGCCCTCGAAGCTGCTGCTCGCGCTCGGCCGGGACGAGCAGGACGCCCGCTCGGCGGCCAGGGTCACGGTCGGCAAAGACAACACCGTCCGAGAGGTGGACGGCTTCCTCGACGCGTTCGCGCAGGCCGTCCAACGCCTCCGCGAGGTCTCGCCGCTGTACGCGAATTAGGTTTTGGGCTTCGGGTATCAGCCGTTCGCAGAGAGAGGTCGGCGGCGAGGACAAAGGAGAACGTTTTGCCCGTGAACTTGGGTCGCACAACACCGACGAGGGGCACAGAGGCCGGGCGTCTGCTCCGCCCGGGCAACACGGGAGCTGAGGCCTGATGCCCGACGCCTACAACCCGCAGGTCATAGACCACCTGGTCAGGCCCCGCCACGCCGGGCGACTGGAGGATCCCTCCGGCACGGGCGAGTCGGGCGATGCGGCGTGCGGTGACGTCGCGGGGTTCACGGTCGTGGTGCGCGACAACGCCGTCGAGGACGTGCGCTACGAGGTGTTCGGGTGCGCGGCGTGCGTCGCTGCGGGCTCGGCGCTCGCGGAGTCCGTCCGGGGGAGGAGCCTGCTGGACGCCGCGCGGGTCTCCAAGGCGGACATCGAGGAGGCGCTCGGCGGGCCGCTGCCGGAGGGCAAGGGGCACGCGCTGACGCTCGTGCTCGACGCCCTGCACAAGGCCTTCGAGGACCACTGGACCCGGACGGCCGGGGCCGGGCTTCTCGAGGGGTACGCCGGCGGGGACGAAGGGGACCCGAACGGCGTGGTGGCGGCGATGAGCGGGGGGGTGGACTCCGCCGTGACGGCGTTGCTGCTCAAGGAGGCCGGGTACGACGTGGCGGCCGTCACGTTCCGGCTGCACGACGGCGAGAGGGGCAGCCGGTCGTGCTGCTCGCCGGACACCGTACTCTTCGCCAGGGACACGGCGCACAGGATGGGCCTGCCGCACTTCACGCTGAACCTGAAGGAGCTCTTCGACAAGCGGGTGATGCGGGACTTCGTCGGGTCCTACGAGGAGGGGCGCACCCCGAACCCCTGCGTGAGCTGCAACGCCCACGTGAAGTTTCACGCGGCGGCCTTTCTCGCGGACGAGTTGGGCTTCCGGGCCGTGGCCACCGGGCACTACGCCAGGGTGGGCGATGGACCTAGCCTCGCGCGGCCCGTCGACGAGGGCAAGGACCAGACCTACGTCCTGTGGCCCATCCCGAAGGAGCTCCTCGCACGGGCCGTCTTCCCGCTCGGCGAGTACCGCAAGACGGAGGTGCGCGCCATCGCCGAGGACCGCGGCCTCGCCGTCGCCTACACCCCCGAGAGCCAGGACATCTGCTTTATCCCCGACGGCGACTACCGCCGGTTCGTGCGCAAGAAGGTTGCGGCCGAGCCAGGCGACGTGGTGGACCGGGAGGGCGCCGTCATCGGCCGTCACGCGGGGGTGGTGGACTTCACCGTGGGCCAGCGGCGCGGCATAGGTGTGTCGGCCCCGACCCCGCTCTACGTTACCGAGGTCCGCCCGAAGAGCAAACAGGTGGTGGTCGGGCGTCGCAAGGACCTCGAGGTGCGGGAGGTGCGCATCGGGGACCTCAACCGGTTCCTGCCCATGGAGGAGGCGCAAGCCGTGCAGGTGCGGTACAACTCCGGGCCCGTGGCGTGCCGGGTCGAGAGGGACGGGGAGGGCTGGATCGCCCATTTGGAGGAGCCCGTGATGGGCGTGGCGGCCGGCCAGTCGGCGGTCTTCTACACCGGAGACGGGGAGCGAGTGGTGGCCGGGGGGGTCGTGCGGCGCGACGGGCAATAGGGTCGTGTGTCGGCGGGGCCATCCCGGTTATAATGCGGGTTCGCGGGCCGTTTCAATAGAGGAGTAAGCGGGTTTTGGATCTTTTCGTGGAACTGATGAAGGGCTTGCTGTACGCCGGGGTCGCGGTGGCGTTCTTCCTGCTCGCGTGGGCTTTCTTGCGGCTCGCCAGGATCTTCTCGACCACGGAGAAGTCGATCAAGGACGTCTCCGAGCAGGTGGTGCCCCTCATCGGCAAGACCCACACCACCGTGGACAACATCAACAGCCAGCTCTCCCAGCTCGACGAGGCCGTCGGTGACGTGGCCGGCATGACCGACGAGCTCGACCAGACCACCACCGTCATAACCCGGGGGGTGCGCGGGGGCGTGATCAAGGTCTCCTCGGCGACGGCCGGCCTCTCCCGCGGCATCAGCACTTTCCTGGGCGGGGAGAAGCGGCGCGGGGAGGAGGCCGAATGAACACCTGGGGGAAGGTGGCCGCGGGCGTGATCTTGGGCGTGGCCGGAACGATCTACGCCACGAGCGAGGAGGCCCGCAAGAACCTGCCGAAGACGGCGCGCGACCTGCCGACGAACGTCCGCCGCCGCTACGAGAGCGCGGTCTCGGCGGCCCGCGAGGCGTCCTCCTCGCGCAAGGAGGAGATCCTGCGCGAGCTCGAACGGCACGACAGGGCCCACTCCGGGCAGGCCGTCCGTCCCGAACCTGCTACTCCGGCCGAAACGTCGCCGCCCGCCGCGGAGACGTCCGTCGGGCCGCCCGATACCCGCGAGAGCTAGCGGAAGCATCCATATCATGACGAGGAGGGAAGCCGTTTGACCCCCGAAGGCGACCAGCAATACGCATACCTGACCCTGCCACCGCACGGCGAGTTGCGCTCGTGCGTCGGGCTGGTCATGGCGGGCATGGCCGCCCGGGCCAAGGTCGGCGTCGGAGGGCTCGACGAGGCCGTCGCCTTGCTCGAGGACTTCCACTCCGACGACGTCCCGACCCGGTTCCGGTTCGCGCTAGCCGACGACGGGGTTCTGGCTGAGGTCGAGGAGCCCCACGGGGACGGCGGACGGCGCTGGCGCACGGTAGTAGAGCTGGTCTCTTGAGCCGGAGATACAGGCGGCCGGACAAGGCGCGGACCAGGCGTCTTCTGACGCGGTACCACAAGCACGGCGACCGGGCCGCGCGGGAGAAGGTGATCCAGGAGCAGTTGCCCCTCGCCGAGTTTCTGGCCCGCAAGTTCGCCGGGCGCGGGGAGCCCGTGGACGACCTCGTGCAGGTAGCCTCCGTGGGGCTCATCAAGGCCGTGGACCGCTTCGACGTGGACCGCAGGATAGAGTTCTCGACCTACGCCACGCCGAACATCCTGGGGGAGATCAAGCGCTACTTCAGGGATAAGGGGTGGGCGATGCGGGTGCCGCGCGGGCTGCAGGAGCTCAGGCAGTCGGCCAAGGAGGCCATCCGCGACCAGACGGTCAAGAACGGCCGATCGCCCACGATTAGGGAGCTCTCCTCGGTGCTCGAGGCCGACGAGGAGAGCGTCGCCGAGGCCCTCACCTTGGGGCGGGCGTACAACACCGCGAGCCTCGACGCGCCCGTCAGCCCCGACGAGCGCGAGGGCGACACCATCATGGACCTCCAGGCCGACAACGACTCGCCCATAGAGGGGCTGGAGGACAAGATACTCCTGCAGAGGGCCGTAAACGGGCTCCGGGAACAGCAGCAGCAGATCCTCAAGCTCCGGTTCAACGAGGGCAAGACGCAGACGGAGATCGCCGACCGCATCGGCGTGAGCCAGATGCACGTCTCGCGCCTCCTCAGGCGGGCCCTCCAGGACCTGCGCGAGGAGCTCGCCGAGATGGAGAACGGAGACCAGCAGACGACGACGATTTCGGACGGGGCCCATGCAGAGCAGTGAGATCAGACGCCGGTTCCTGGACTTTTTCGCCGAACGGAACCACAGGGTCTACCCGAGCTCGTCCCTGATCCCGTACAACGACCCGACGGTCCTCCTCACGACCGCGGGCATGCAGCAGTTCATCACCTTCTTCACGGGCGAGGAGAAGCCGCCCTCCCCGCGCGCCGCGAGCGCCCAGAAGTGCTTCCGCACGCAGGACATCGAGGAGGTCGGCGACCCGAGCCATCTCACCTTCTTCGAGATGATGGGCAACTTCTCGTTCGGGGACTACTTCAAGAAGGAGGCCGTCGAGTACGCCTGGGAGTTTCTTACCGTCGAGCTCGGCCTCCCTCCCGAGAGGCTCTGGGTCACGATCTTCGAGGGCGACGAGGATGCGCCCGAGGACCTGGAGGCCAAGGGGTTCTGGATGTCCGTCGGCGTGCCGGAGGAGAGGATCTTCGGCCTCCCCAAGAGCGAGAACTGGTGGGGGCCGCCCGGCGACTCGGGCCCGTGCGGTCCTTGCTCTGAGGTCTACTACGACTACGGCGAGGAGTCTGGCCTCGGCGACCCGCTCGAGGACCCGAAGTACGGCCCGGGCGGCGACGAGGGCGACCCGCGCTTTCTCGAGATCTGGAACCTCGTCTTCAACCAGTACGAGCAGCGCACGGACGGCACGCTCGTGCCCCTCGCGAAGACGGGCATAGACACCGGCCTGGGGCTGGAGCGCACCGCCGCCGTGGTGCAGGGCGTGCGTTCCGTGTACGGCACCGACCTGTACGCGCCGATCTTCGAGAAGGCCCGCGAGGGGAGCGGCATCTCTCTCGGGCAGACCGGGTCCCTGGATCGCGCGCTGCACATCCTGGCCGACCACGCGCGCGCGATAGCGTTCCTCGTCGCCGACGGCGTCCGGCCCGGCAACCACGGCCGCGAGTACGTGTTGAGGCGCATAATACGTCGCGCCGCCCGCGAGGTTCGCGTAAAGGTGTGGCCGAACAGCGCGAAGGAGATGAGCCCCGTTCCCTTTCTCTCGGGGCTGGTAACGACCGTAGTGGACTCCATGGGCGACTTCTACCGGGAGCTCTCCGAGGCAAGAGCGCAGATAGAAGAGATCGTGCAGCGCGAGGCGAGCCGCTTTATCGAGATCTACGACTCCGGCAAGGAGCTTCTGGAGTCGGAGCTGGCGCGCATGGACGGCGGCAACTTCCCCGGCGAGGTGGCCTTCACGCTGCACGACACCTACGGCTTCCCTATCGAGGTGACCAGGGAGGTGCTCGCCGAGCGGGGCGTCTCGCTGGACGAGGCCGGCTACGAGGCGGCGATGGACGCCCAGAGAAGGCGGGCCAGGGAGGCGGCGCAAGGCTACGACCGCGTCGTGGCGGCGTTCGGGGGTCAGGAGATCCGGAGCCGCTTCGTCGGCTACGAGCGGGAGCGGGTCGAGACGAGGATCGTCGCGTACGAGGACTCGCCCGAGGCACCCGGCGAGGTCTCCGTGGTGCTCGCGGAGAACCCGTTCTACGCCACGGGCGGCGGGCAGGTGGCCGACGAGGGTTGGATCACCTCCGAGGGCAGCCAGCTCGAGGTCTTCGACGTCGTGCCGGCGGGCGGGTACCAGGTCCTGCGGGCCAGGGTGGAGCGGGACGGGTTTGCCGTCGGCGACGCCGTTACCGCCTCCATAAACCGGGTGAGACGGCAGCAGATCGAGGCCAACCACACCGCGACCCACATCCTCCACTGGGCGCTCCGGGCCGAGCTCGGCCCAGACGTCGTGCAGGCGGGCAGCTACGTCGGGCCCGACCGGCTGCGCTTCGACTACCGCTACGGGGGGAAGGTCACCGACGAGCAGGTCCGGCGGGTGCAGGAGCAGTGCCTGCTAAAGGTCACGGAGAACCAGCCCGTTCGCTACTACACGACGACGCTGGAGGAGGCGCGCGACCTCGGGGCGATGATGCTCTTCGGCGAGAAGTACGTCGACCTCGTGCGCGTCGTCGAGGTCGACGGCTTCTCCCGCGAGCTCTGCGGCGGCACGCACGTGCGCGCAAGCGCGGAGGTCGGGGCTTTTAAGGTGCTCTCCAACAGGAAGCACGGCGCGGACCTGTACAGGATCGAGGTGTTGACGGGCCGCGAGGCGCTCTTCTACCTCACGCAGACGGCCGAGAAGACGGAGGCCATCGCGGGCTCGCTGCGGGTGCCCGTCGAGGAGCTACCGGCGGCCGTGGACGGCCTGCGCGCGGAGGCCCGCGAGGGACGCGAGGCCGCGCGCCGGGAGGCCCTCAAGCAGGGGCTCGGCGAGGTGGGGGCGCTTGTCGAAGGCGCCGAGAAGATGGACGGGGCGAGGGTGGTCACCGGGCAGGTGGTCGCCGCCGACGTCAAGGGGCTGCGACAGATCTCCGACGACGTAAAGAACCGCCTGGGCGGCCCCTCGGCGGTGGTGCTGGCCGCCGACCTCGACGGGAAGGCCGTGCTCGTCGCCAACCTGCACCCGGAAGTCTCCGGGAAGGTGCGGGCCGGCGACATAGTGAGGGAGGTCTCCGGCGTTCTCGGCGGGGGCGGCGGCGGTGGGGCGACCATGGCCCAGGCGGGCGGGGGCAACCTCGAAGCCATCCCGGACGCCCTGGCGAGGGCGCGCGAGATCCTGGGCCGCAAGCTCTCGGGCGCGGACTGAACCCTGCCTGACCACGGACGCGTCGCGGCGCTTGACCTCGGGGAGGTCCGCACCGGCGTCGCCCTCTCCGACCCCGACCGCGTCATAGCCGCGCCCCTCGACGTCGTTCCCAGCGAAGACCTGACAGGGTACCTGCGCCGGTTCCTGGATGAGCAAGGCGTCACCGAGGTCGTGGTCGGGGTGCCGAAGACCATGGCGGGGGCAGTCGGCTTCCAGGCGCGGGCCGTTTTGGATACAATTGCCCGGTTGGAGCGGGAGTTTCCCGGCGTGCGGTTCGTGGAGTGGGACGAACGCCTCACCACCCGGATGGCCGTCGCGGGCAAGAGGGCGGGGAGAAAGAAGGGACGGCGCGCACCGGTCGACCACCTGGCCGCCGCCCGAATTCTGCAGGAGTACCTGGCGAGGAGGGGGGACCGCTGAGGCGCTACGACAGGAGCAGGCGGAAAGACAGGGCAGACCTCGAAGCCCGGCTGGACGCGCTGGGGTCCGCCAAAGAACGGAGGCGTCGCGCGAAGAGGCGCTCCAAGGCGGGGCCGGTCATCGTGGGTCTCCTGGTCCTCGCCGGGGCGGTCGGGGCGGTGTACCTTATCTACGCCTCCGCCTTCGCGGGCGGCGCGGAGAGGCCGGAAGGCCCGGTAAAGGTCGAGGTCGTCAAGGGCGACACACTCTCGGGGGTGGCGTCCAAGCTCGAAGAGGCCGGGGTTATAGAGAGCGCCCTGGTCTTCAAGGCGCAGGCCCGCATAGAGGGCTACGGGACGGAGATAAAGACCGGACGCTACACCTTCGAGCCGGGCCAGGAGAGCGGGGAGATCCTCGAGAAGCTGACGGCGGGGGACGCCGTTCCGACGGTGGCGGTCACCATACCCGAGGGCCTGACCCTCGGGGAGACCGCCGACACGGTGGCCGCCGGCACCGACGTCGCCGCGGCGGAGTTCGAGGCGGCGGCGCGCAAGACCGACTACGGCTACGCTTTCCTGGAGGGACGTGGCATAGAGACCACGGAAGGTTACCTTTTTCCCCGCCGGTACGACTTCGAGGAGGGCGTCACGGCCGCACAGGTGGTCGACCGCCTCTTGGCACAGTACCTGCTGGAGACCGAGAGCCTGGACATCGCCGGTGCGAAGAGGCGCCACGGCCTGACGGAGCACGAGCTGCTCACGGTGGCCTCGCTGATAGAGAAGGAGTCCGCCAACGCCGGGGAGCGGCCGGTGATAGCGTCGGTGATCTATAACCGCCTGCGCCGGGACATGCCGCTCCAGATCGACGCCACCATCCAGTACGCCCTCGAGAGGCCCAAGGAGAACCTCTCGCTGGCCGACCTGGAGGTCGATTCTCCCTACAACACCTACGAGAACACGGGGCTGCCCCCCGGACCGATATGCAGCCCGAGCCGCCAGTCTTTGCAGGCCGCCGTCGAGCCCGCGAAGACGGACCATCTCTACTATGTGCTCGAGGCAGATGGCCAGGAGCACTTCTTTACGAACGATTACCGGGCGTTCCTGCGGGAGAAGGCGGAGGCCGGCCGGTAAGGGCGGACGCGTAGCCCTCGACATGGGGTATGATGCGGTGGTTGCATGGGAGAGGGGGCAGGGGATGCCCCCGCACAAGCAAGGGGATGGGTCCCGATGGTCGAGGAAAGCGCGGAAGGCACGCGCGGCGATTCGGGGGCACGAGGGGCCTCTTTTCGGCGGCGCGCGGCGCCCCGGCCAGGTTGCTGCTCGCCGACGACCACGACGTCGTCAGGCAGGGCTTCCGACTCGTGCTCGGGACCCAACCCGACCTTGAGGTGGTGGGCGAGGCGGCCGACGGCCGGGAGGCCATCGAACAGGTCCGCAGGCTGCGCCCGGACCTGGTGCTCATGGACGTCACCATGCCTGTCATGGACGGCCTGGAGGCGACCCGCAGGATCAAGGAGGAGATGCCGGGCGTGTGCGTCCTGATGTTCACCTCCCACGAGGAGCCCGAGTACCTGCTCGAGGCCATCGAGGCGGGGGCGGCCGGCTACGTCCTCAAGGACGCGCCCGTCTCGCGGCTCATCGGCGCGATACGCAGGGCTTCGGGGGGCGAGTCCCCGCTCGACCAGGAGCTGGCCGCGAGGCTCATCCGGGGCCTCTCGGAGAAGGCCGGTGGCGCCCGCCGCGAAGCACCGGCGGAGGGGTCCGTTCGCCGGCCGCCCGCTGAGCACCTCACGAGGCGGGAGCTCGAGGTGCTGGGGCTCATGGCCCAAGGACGGACGAACCCGCAGATAGCGCGGGAGCTCGTGATAGCCAGGCCGACGGCGAAGACGCACGTGGAGCGCGTGATCCGCAAGCTCGGGGTTTCTGACCGCACCCAGGCTGTGGTGCGGGCCATAGACCTCGGGCTCGTAGGCACCGAGACCTCCTAGAGCCTCGGGCTATCGCCCCGAAGCGCGGCGGGCCACCCCTCTCCTATCTCCCCACAATACTGTCTGCATCGCGCATACGCCGTTCAGCGTACGCAAAGATACGACGACGGGTCGACGGCGGGGCGCCCACCGCCCGGTAACCTTCCTCCACACAAAAGAAACCGGGGCTTCCAAAGGGGAAAGCGTCAGGAAAATTAGGGCCAGCGTTCGTGCCGACCCTTTCCCATAGAGTGACAGCAGATTTCAGTGTGGTTGACCCACGCCGCATGAGATGTGTACAGACGCTTCTGCCCAAAAGGTTTACTCGACCGTTTCTACATGCATGGCATGCGTGGGTCAATGTCAACGCAACCCGCTGTAGGCTCCGTATTGTTTATGGGTTGTGGGGCCGTCGGGGGGCGCATACGACGTTCGAGCCGCGGCCGGCGCACGACCGAAGCTCCAGGCTTCCTCGAAAGGCATCGGGTTACGGGGCGGCTCCCAAGAGGATAATTTCCTCGTGGCCGGGTCAGACGGGAACCCTCCCTACGCCGCGCGGGGCTACACGATCTCCTCCCTCAAAGGAAGCACCGACGCCCTAGTGCACAAGATACCGAAGAAGGACCTTCGATTCTCGTGGGTTTCAGCTTCCGAGAACCTGATCAAGGCGAAGTTTGCAGAACTTCCCGCAGCGATGCTCCGAGGGCCATTACCTGTCAACGGGCCCACCATCCTCATTAGTTGACTTTTTGCAACATTTTATAGTATAGTGTTAGCAACAACACAGGCTCGAGAGGTGACATGCAGGCCGTAAGACGGATCAGGAAGGGGCAAGGCTGGAGCCAGGAGCGGACCGCCGCCGAGGCCGGTATCGACCGGGTGACGTTGGTCCACATCGAGACCGGCAGGAGCAGCCCCACCGTGGAGACCCTGCAGAAGCTGGCCGGAGCCCTTGGGGTGGAGATAGCGGACTTCTTCCCGAGGGCGCAAAGCGCCCTGTTCGCATCAAACGATTCTCCGGCAGGCCAGGACGCCACGACGCTTGCCGACAGTGCCGCGCGTGCCCTGGCCGATTGGACCGAGTCCTTGAGCAGCCGAGGGGAGGAGGCCCGTTTCAGGTGGCGGCGAGGGGCCGCCGAAGTGGAGCGTACCCAGGACCTCGCCTCCGCCCTGACGCTTGACGGGGAGGTCCGGGCAGCGGTGCGAGGTTTCTTCCAGGAGATCATGGCCCTCATGCTCGCTTGGGACCGGGAAGTTGCGAGAGAGGCACCCGGACGCAAGGCCGAACTGGCCTCGCTCGCAACCGATTTGAAGGAGGCCTCCGACGCCGTGCGGAGCGGCACGCAGGCCCTGATCGGCGAACTGGAAGCCCGGAGAAGGGTCGATGAGGAAGAGATAAGGGAGTTCGTCGCCAGAGAGTTCGGCGTAGACCTGGAGGAACACCGGGTCGAAGCCGATGAGACGGACGCCGATGTATACCGCATCGAAGAGCTCCGTGCACGGCGCGCCGGATGATCCTCTGCTCGTCGAACTTACTCGTCGAACCCGAAGAATATCCGGCCGGAGAAAGTATAGTCACAAACGTGACGAAAGGAACGACACCATGACGAGCGACAAGAAGGCCGAGGCCAACCGCCGCAACGCCCTCAAGAGCACCGGCCCCAGAACGCCCGAGGGCAAGAACCGCGTTCGCCTGAACGCCCTCAGGCACGGCCTGCGAGCCGAGGAGATCCTCCTTGCGGGGGAGGACAAAGAGGCCCTGAGGGAGCTGGACGAACATCTGAGGGCAGAGTTGGCTCCGTACGGGGAGCTGGAGCGCCTCCTCGTCGACCAGATAGTCGCCGCCTACTGGAGGCTGCGACGTGTTGGCCGGGTGGAGTCAGGTATCTTTGCCTGGGAGCGCTCCGAGGAGATGGCCGAGCGGGCGGAACGCGAGGCCCGCGAATACGAGTCGGATGATGACAAGTTCTATGACCTGCTGTTTGGTCCCGAGATAACCGACGAGAAGAGGCACGGGGAGGCCCTCGCAAGAGCCCGCCGCATGAGGAGCGAGCAGGAGGCCGAGACCGCCACCCTCGGCCGGACCTTCGCCAGGGACGCCGATAAGTCCAACGCCTTCTCCAAGCTCTCCCGCTACGAATCCTCGATAGAGCGGCAGATCTACAGGGCGCTGCACGAGCTCGAACGCCGACAAGCCGCCCGGAGCGGCACGGCGTTAACCCCGCCCCAGATCTTGGACGTCGACGTCTCGGGGATGCCAGGAGAAGCCCGCTGAGAACAGACCCCGGTACGTACGATAGCCCTGAGAGAACATCCTCTGCTGGGATCAAATTACCGAACAAAGCCAGACCTTCACGTCCTTGCTCCGCGAGAGCATCCCCATCCCCAGGCCGCTCGAAGAGGAGCCCGTCTTCCCACCGATGGTTACGCGCATGATCGCCGTCGGCGACGAGACCGGGGGTCATGGACGGCATGCTGAACAAGATAGTGGAATTCTACGAGTCCGAGGTGGACGCGACCGTCAAGGCCGTCACCTCCATCATCGAGCCCGTCATGCTAGCGGAGGTCGGTGGCATCGTCGGCGGCATCATCATCGTCGCCATGTACCTGCCGATGTTCAAGATCTTTGAGCTCGTCAAATAGCGCCCGTCGTGGGTACCGCCCGTACCGCTCGGTAGTCCGTGCTCACGGGCTCTTACCTCCCCGACCGGGCGAGCGGGGCTGCAAGCCCGGGGGAGGCGGGCCCGTCGTTCAGCGGGCCCAGGGGAAATGGACGTAGACCCTGAGCTTGCCGTGGCG
>DASYWA010000018.1:0-10276 GCA_035936475.1 Rubrobacter sp.
TAAGAGAACGGCGAGCATCGAAACCAGTGCCGTGACCCGTTGTAACCGGTGAGGGCCGCTAACCCTCGGAGTCGTATCTTCCATCGAACGAAACCTCCGTGACTTGGCAATATTTGTTATGTACCGCACCCGTTGGTTCGCCTAAACGACACGGACGACCGCCGCCCACGCCCCCGAGCACCCCGAGGACGAGGTGCCGGTCCTGCAGGTGGGCGAGATGCTCGCCATGAAGCGCGAGTCCGCCGAGCCGTACGGCATCGCCTCCGAGTGAGCCCATCCCCCCCGATCCCCTTGGCATCTCCCCGCCCCGGCCGTAGTCACGGTGGAGAAGTGGAAGCACGAGATAATCGAATACTTAGAGCGGTTTGCAGCACAGATGGCCCACCTGGCATCATGACGCGCGGGAATGCTTGCTCCGAAGACCTCAGGACCAAGGCCGTTAAAGCCTTACGACGGGGCGCGACAAAGAGGTTACGGATGGATGAGACGCACAAGATGAGGAGCGAACGGGCGGGGCTGCCGGGGTTGCGCGGCGTGGACCACCTGGGCATCACCGTACCGGACGTAGAGCAGGCTACCGCCTTCTTCGTCGATGTGCTCGGCTGCGAACCGCTCTACGAGCGTGAACCCCCGAGAGATGACTCCCCGAGCGACCGGCTCGGCGTGCCTGCCGGTAGCCGCATCCAAGCCGTGCGCTTTTTGCGCTGCGCCAACGGCGCGAACATCGAGCTCTTCGAGTTCTCTGCGCCGTACCAGCGAGAGGAGTTCCCCCGACCGAGCGACGTCGGGATACAGCACTTGGCACTCTACGTCAACGACCTAGACGCCGCCGTGGAGCACCTGCGCCGCCATGGAGTGAACCTCATGTCTGGCCCTAATCCGTTACCAGGGCCCGAGGCCGGGGAGGGCAACCGGTTCATCTACGCGCGGACGCAGTGGGGCTTGACCGTAGAGCTCATCAGCTACCCGGCGCCGATGGCCTACGAGCAGCACAGCGACGCTCGCCGTTGGAGGCCCGAGCATTGAGCAGTGTACGGAGGGACAAAGGGGCCCACCAGTAGCTTTTCGACGGCCTGCGGTGCCGCTTCGCACGACTTCAGCCCAACTGCGGTGCAAGGCGCTCTAGACCCCAAAGACCCGCCTAACGATTAGCGGAAGGCTGGTACGGGTGAGGGGGACCTTATATCCCCTCGGAAAACGGGTCAACGGGTCAACGGTGCGAGACCCAGTGATACGGCGTGAGTTTGGGTATCCTTGAGGGTGCCCGGCCCCCATCTTTGCCGGGCTGGGAGGTTAGGGTGGAAGACAAGGATCGCAAAAACTTCACCGTGGTGGAGGCGGCCGAGTATCTCGGCCTCAGCCGCACGACGGTCCAGGAGATGGTGGACCGCGGGGTGCTCAAGGCCGACAAGTTCGCCGGCGCGGTCCACATTCCCCGCGAGGAGGTGGAGCGCCTCGAACGCGAGACCGCCCCGTGAGCCGGCCCTACCGAGGAGAAGGGAGCAGAACCGTGGAGGACGTGCACGTCTTCGTCGACAGGCCGGCGGGAAAGGAGAACACGGCCCTTGAGGACCTTGAGGAGGCCCTGAGGGCACTCGACCACGTCTCCAATGTCGACGTGAACTCGCCGGGCAACGTGGTGGCCGTCTCGTACGAGGGTGGCAAGGCGGAGCGGGAGGAGATCAAACGCGCGGTCGAGGCGGCCGGCTACGGGGTCTCGAGGCTCTCCGTCAGGTCGAACTTCGAGGAAAGACAAGGACGCGGCCTCTGGGACATCTAAGTCCCCGAGACGACGGCGGCAAAGGTGTCGGTTTCGTGGACGGCTCCCTGCGTGTCGTCGGCCACGCGACGTCAGGCTTCTAGCTCTCAGGACCCAACCGGGCCGGGGTACCCTTCGAGGTCCCCGGCCTTCGTCGTGCGCCGCTCAAGAAGAGTTGTGTCTTACACCCCCTCGAAAAATACGTCAACCGGTCAACCACGCGAGGGCTCGGGTTCTCGCCTAGTCGTCTGTAAGGGGTGAAGCCATCTGACGCGCTATGCCGAGCAGCGCCCAGGCTATCACGGCGTCGGATTGGTCCACCATACCAGGGTTGCTCCCGGCCCACCGGTCCACGAGGGCCTCCTGCTTCTCGACGTCCTCGAGCGTCCGGACCCCGCGCCACCCGCCGTAGACGGCCGAACGCTGCCGCCGCTCCTCGCCGCCCGTCCCCGGCAACTCCGCATAGGCGCTCACCGGCGCCCGAAGAGCCTCTCGAAGAAAAGGCGGAGCCTCGTGGTCAGGTCCCCCCTCCCCTCCTCGGCCCGCTGCTCCCTGCCCTCTCGGGCCTGCTCCCGCGTGTTCTCCGGCGAGACCGCCGGCCTGCCGGGTACCTCCTCGCGGCCGTGGTCGGGGTTCTCCGTCATGGGCCTCGGCCTCCTATCGTCCGCGCAGCTACCGCCCCTCGTCCAACCTTACCCGCCCCGCCCCACCAGCGCCAGCTCGCTAGTTACGGGGGAGGGGGGGTCTTTTACCCCCTCGGGAAACGGGTCAACGGGGCAACCGTTCGCAACCCCGGGGTTGGGGGGAGATTGGAACCTGACTAACATGCGACCGTTTCCGAAAGAGCGGAAGGTGCAGGTACTCTTCGGGTTGGGGAAAGCAAGTAAAAGGAGGCACCATGAGGAGACCGTTGTTGCTGGCCGCGCTATGTATGGCGATGACTTCGGCCTCCGCGTCGCCGGCCGCAGGGCAGTAAAGGGCGGGACCGTGGCCCAGAGGTACTGCACGAATTGCGGGGACGAGCTGCCGGAGGGGGCCCGCTTCTGCGGCGACTGCGGGAGCCCGGCCCAGCAGGCGGCACGCCCGCGCCGAGAGCAAGAGCTGGAAGCTGACGCGAGGGGCGGGCAAGAAGACGACGGTCTACGCCCAGTACAGGGACGCGGCAGGCAACGTGTCGGCGCGGGCCTCGGACTCCATCACCTATCGGCCGTAGAAGGAGCTTAGTGCTGACGTTCCGCGAGATCGTCAGCGTAAGTGTTCATCACCTACTGAAAGAGGAAAGATGAGAAAGTTTGTGGCGGCAACTCTGATGCTGGCGACAATCTTGGCGTCGGGGTGTTCCGGGGAAGGAGCAACGGGCGGGCAGCAGAGTGAGGCCCAGCGGCAAAACGATGCCGTGAAGGGCCAGGCAAACGGCCAGAAGCCAAAGACGGTCGTGGTCAACGAAGGCATGAGCAAGGAGGAGGAAGAGAAGCTCAACGAGCGCATAGCCGCCTTAGAGGAAGAGGCCAACGAAGAGCCCGAGGAGCAACCCACCCAAGAGGCCGAGGACCCTGCGCCGACGCAGGAGGCCGAGGACGCCGCACGGGCGGCGGCCGAAGACTACTACGCGGCGGCGGCGGGCGGGAACTACAGCTACACCTACAGCAACCTCAGCTCGGCCTCCCAGGGCCAGTTCACCGAGGACGAGTGGGTGACCGACAACACCACCCTCGGCAGCGACGCGGGGACCTACAGCGTCAACTCGGTCGAGATGGTGGACGATTCCACCGCGGAGGTGTATCTGACCATCACCTCGGCGGACGGCACAAGCTCCGAGCGTTTCACTCGGTTCGTTTTGGAGAACGGCAGCTGGAAGCATGAGCTCACCCCGGAGGAGTACGAGCTCTTTGCCGGCGCCACCACTGACTCCGCGTCCGCGAGCGCCTCGGCAAGCGCGTCGGCCGGCGCCGAACCCGAGGCCAACGCCAACACCAAGCACGTCGAGATAGTCATTAGATCCGACAAACCCGCCGATGTATCTATCATGGACGACAGCATGAATTGGTTCGTGAACGAGGAGATAATCGGGACCAAGACATACGAGCGGGACATACGCGAGAACTCCGGTCTTTCGGTTAGCGCCATAACTGATGCGTACCGCGCGCAAACCACTATCGAAGTTTACGAGAACGGCTCCCTGGTTAGCCAGGATACGGACTCCACCGGCACCGCGATGGTGAACTACTAGGAGATGCCAACCGTATCCACCGACGCGACGCTCGACTGAGCCCCATCGCCGGAGGTACGGTAAGCGGATGGGCGGCGTGTAGTATCTTGTACGGTCCGACAACGCATTAAACGGGCGGCCTCAGGGGAGAAAGATGGGCGGGAACGAACACGTCTCGGAGAGGTTCCGACGGCTGCTCGCGCTCTACCGCAAGCCCGATGGCTCCGAGTGGGGCGGCCAGGACCTCGAGAACGCCTCCGGCGGGGCGGTGAACGGCCCAGGTTAAGGCTTTGGAGGGGAGCTCGGCGTCCCGCTTTTCGACAGGCTGGGCAGGCGGGTGGTCCTCACGGACGCGGGCAGGACGCTGCTCGGCTACGCCGAGAGGATCCTGGACCTCCACGAGGAGGCGCGCGGCGCGCTCTCGGGAGGGGGGAGCCGGCCGGCAGCCTGACCCTCAGCGCCCCCGAGACGCTGTTCACCTACCGCTTGCCGCGGCTGTTGCGCCGCTTCGGGGAGCGCTTCCCCGAGGTGCGGTTGACCTTCCGTCAGACCCCTTGCTCGGACCTCGAGGCCCGGGTCGCGGACGGGTCCTTGGACGTCGCCTTCCATCTTAGCGCCCCGGTGAGGTCCGCGGCCCTGAAGGTCGAGACCTTAGTCGAGGAGCCCCTGCTGGTCTTGCCCCCCCGGACCATCCCCTGGTGCTCTCGGAAGGGGCGAGACCCGAAGACCTCGAGGGGGAACAGGTCCTCCTCACCGAGGCCGGGTGCAGCTACAGGAACATGTTCGAGCGCGTCCTGTCGGAGGCGGGGACCGTCTCGATCCAACCCCGCACCCTCTGGCGCCTGCGAGCCTAGGCGGAGACGGGCGGCCCGTCCACAACGGGGTCGAAGGGCAGCGGGCTCAATGGGCCGCAAGAGAAGATACATCGCCAAATGCCCTCGCACCCCGAGAAAGATACAGGCCGATGCGGAGACGACCCATCCCTGGCATCAGAAGATCTGAAAAATCTCCTTCGCTTTCATCACGCCGCTTTGACGACAGTTTGACGACAACCGGGGCGAACGCCTACGAACGTGCGCAGGTACGAATACTCTATATTCAGCTTATCTGAGCCGAATCCGGGCACCGGCGGATGTCGGTAAACGAGCGGGTTTCGCATTCACACGGCAGAGGTCGCTGGTTCGAAACCAGCATCGCCCACTTTGGAATTACCTGCACAACGCGGTATTCCAGTATCCGCTGTTCCTTCCAAAATTGCTCGTGTGCAGCAAGCCGAGTAATCCCCTGTGAAATGACAGGAGAAGCGATCTCCGTTGGGGTGGGTCTTTGCTAGGGGTTCGCCGCTGGCACCCCCCGCGGAACCTTGACCCCGTGCTCGGGTGGATGACATTCGCTCTTATCGCTGGTCGGGTAGCTCTCGCGCATTCCCGACAATATTCGCGGCTTCGTACTATTCTCGTCGCAAGCTATCAGGAGGCCAACTAACTTCGTATGGGGAAAATACTTTCTGTGTGGGGCAGGCTGAACTCCAGCTTCTGGTTCGTCCCCGCCCTCATGACCGTCGCCGCTGTCGCCCTGTTCTTCGGGGCCCAGCACCTGGATCAGGTTACCCCGACTAGCCTGGCCGATCTCCCGATAGTCTTCTCCGGCAGCGCGAGCGCCGCCCGCTCCGTGCTTACCGCCATCTCGGGAAGCCTCATAACGGTCATAGCCACGGCATTCTCCCTCACCATAGTCACGTTCGTGCTCGCCTCCGGCCAGTACACGCCCCGGTTGCTCAAGAGCCTCACGGCCGATCGCGGGCTGCAGGTCGTGCCGGGCTCGTACATAGCGACCTTCGTGTACTCCCTGCTGGTCCTCAGGATAATCCGCGAGTCCGAGAGCGGGGGCAGGACGTTCATCCCGGTGATCTCGGTCTCCCTGGCGGTGCTCTTGGCGCTGGCCTGCGTCGGGCTCCTCATCTACTTCATCCAGCACGTCACGAACCTTATCCAGCCCTCGACCATCTTCCAGAGGATCCACGACGAGACGATGGAACCGATCGCCAAGCTCGACGACCTTGACGCGTCGAGCTTGGGTCCGGAGGGCGCCGAAGATCGTCCCGCCGCTCGAGGCTTGCCCGCCGGTGCCCCTTCCGTGGTCCGGTCGAGGAAGGCCGGCTACGTCCAGCGCCTGAACGTCGACGCGATCGTGAACGCGGTGGCCGTCGGCGGGGAGACGAGGGTCGTCGAGATACCGTTCGGCCCGGGCTATTTCGTCGCCAGCGGGCTCCCAGGGGTGCGGGTTTGGCCCGCCCGGAAGGCCGGTTTGGGCCGTGATGCCGAGGACGAAGCGTGGGGCGCCTTCACCTTCGGGAAGGAGCGTACCTTCAATCAGGACTTCACCTTCGGGCTGCGCCAGCTCACGGACATAGCCCTCGCGGGGCTCTCGCCGTCGTTCAACGACCCCACGACCGCCATGCAGGCGATGGATCGGACGGAGGACATTCTCATCACCCTGGGCAAGAAGGCCTTGCCCCGGCGCGTGCAAGAGCGGGAGGTTGGCGGGGACAGGATGCTGGTAAAGATCGGGTATCCCGGCTTCGAGGACGTCGTCGAGCTGGCCTTCGACCAGGCCATACGTGCCGCCTTCGCCACGGGGCAGGTCATCTTCTTGAGGAGGGTCCTGGAGATCGTAGAACGGGCGCTGGAGGCGAACGACCTCCCCGAGCGTCGGCAGGCCCTGTGGGCCCGGGCGTTCGACGTGGGCTACCTGGCCCCCCAACAGCTACCCCACGAGCGGGACGCGGTGTCTCTCGTGCAGCGCACCGTGGAGGTGGGGGCCCCACTGCTGGGGACAGAGTCGAGCGCGGCCGTCGGCTCGGACATGGAGGAGTTGGTCGGCCTCTCCGAAGGACTCCGGGGCGGCGAGCGGGTCCGGGAGGCCGTTGAGGGCGCCCTTAGAGACGCGACCCGGTAAGCGAAGCAAGGGAGAATAGCATTGTTCGACGGTAACTTGAGGGAGACGTTGGGGGGTCTGGCAGAGGTAGCCGGCGGCTCTGGGGTCGCCGGCCGGCTCCTGCTCACGCTCCTAGTGGTGGCCGGGGCGCTGGTCCTGCGCCGCGTGGCGACGCGGGCCGTCCGGCGACGGTTCGGGACGGCCGGAGAGGGCGGTGGGGGCGGGCCGTCGGAGGCGGGCCGCGACGACCGCCACAGCGCGTACTGGATCAGGAAGGTGACGACCTACGCCGTGTGGGGGCTGACGGGCCTGCTCATAATCTTCATCTGGGCCGAGTTCGGCCGCCGCCTGGGATTCGTCGTCGGGGCGGCCTCCGCCGGGGTGGCCTTCGCGCTCCAGAACGTCCTGGGCTCTTTTGCCGCGTGGCTCGGCATCCTCGCCGGTCGCGTCTTCCGGGTCGGAGATCGGGTGATGATGGGCGGTGTGAAGGGTGACGTTATAGACCTAGCGCCTCTGAGGACGACTATCATGGAGATAGGGAGCCCCGGGGCCGCCGAGGACTCCGACGTCTGGGTGCGTGCCCGCCAGTACACGGGACGCATCGTCACCATCTCGAACAAGGCATTCTTCGACGAGCCCATCTACAACTACTCCAAGGACTTCGACTACGTGTGGGAGGAGATAGCGATCCCCGTCTCCTACAAGACGGACTGGGAGAAGGGCCGCGACGTGCTCTTGGAGGAGGTCGAGGCGGCCACGCGCGACTTCAGGGACCAGAGCGCCGAGGCCTTGGCCGAGATGGCGAGGCGCTACCTTGTGGCGAGGAGCGAGGTTGAGCCTCGGGTCTTCGTCAAGCTCACGGACAACTGGGTCGAGCTCTCCGCCCGCTTCGTGCTCCCCACACGCTCCGCCCGCCAGGTAAAGAGCACCATCTCCGAGAACGTCCTCAAGGGTTTCTCGCGCGAGAACATAACCATCGCCTCGGCGACGAGCGAGATCGTCGGTTTCCCGCCCCTGCAAGTAGAGGGGCTCGAGAAGTTACTGGACGCCCTCCAGCACCGCAACGGCGACCAGGAGGCCGGGCCCCGGACACGAGAGGATCGGTAGTCAGCTACTCTACGCGCCAGCCAGGGTGAACGAGCGGGAAAAGAGGGAGGGCCGAGACCAAGAGCCCCGTTCCGACGGCCGGACCGTTGGTGATAGCGCATGGCGGCCCGGCCTAGCAGCGTGGCCAGTGACGGCCCCCGTAACCCCTTGCTAAGCAGGAACTTTTTCGGGCTCTCTCTCGGGGCTCGTCTCCCTAACCGGCTCCTTGCGGCGCTCGGGCGTTGGCTCCTCGAGGGGCTCCACGATCTCCTCCCGTTCTGGCTTCTCTTGCCCGCCGGCCCGGATCTTCACCACCTGCTCGCCTCCTCCTCCGTATACTCGCGCAACTCCTCCGGGCCCTCCATGACCCTGGCTCCTAAAGCATCGGCCACACGGAAGAGCTTCTCCTCGGCCTCTTCGGGGAACAGCCCGCTACCCCCGTAGGGCCGGACGAAGGCCACGGGGAGAGCTTTTTCGGCCCGAAAGAAGGAACGCTCGGCGTGATGCACTACCCGCCCCCATGCCAGCACGGACCCGACGACGTAAGGGAGGAGATGGGCCTCCTTTATCGGCTTGTAGCGCGCGTACAGCCCGCAGGCGCAGCCGAAACCAGGGGAGGCTTCGCACGGGCCGTTCCTTACTAACGGCTTGTTCGGGTCCGCTTGGATCCTCGGTGGGCAATAGGCCACGGTTGGCCCGCTAAGAGACCAGCTCCTCTGGCAGACCTGAGCGTGCAGGCTTTTGGAGAGGGCTATCCACTTACTCGGTACAACCCTCCACACCCTGTAGCCGGCGAGGACGCCGGTTCTGTCCGGTATCCGCATACCCCAATACTAGCGCCCCTGCGGCCGCTCGCCCAGACCCTCTAAGCAAACGTCGCGTCTTGCGCAAAGATCCTTCGGTCGAATCCGGGGTTAGTGCGGCGAGTGCAGCAGGGCTTCTTCCGCGCTGACCCTAAAAATGGGAACAGACAAGTGCACTACACGCCAGATGCGAGCAAGTTGCGCGGGATACTCCAGTCGAAGGACCGCCTGGCCTTAAGGCTGACCCCGCCGCGCCTCCAAGACGTCTGCGAGCTCGGTCAGAGTACCCACGACCATCTCCGGGGGCGGTCCCAGCGTGTCGAAGAGACCGTCGGAGCGGTCCACCCACGCCGCCCGCATCCCGGCGGCCTCGGCTCCGATGTCGTCGAAGGGGTTCGAGGAGACAAGCCGGACCTCCCCGATCGGTCGTCCGAGTCTTTGGGCGACGTGCCGATACACCTTGGGGGACGGCTTGTACACCCGCACCTCGTCCACGCTAACGGCCCCCTTGAAGTACGCCCGGAAACCCTCCCGGTCCATGAGCGCGTCCAGCATGGCCGGGGTCCCGTTGGAGAAGACGACCATCTCGTGGCCGACTTCTATAAATCGCTCTAGGCCCGCCTCGACGTCGGGGAACTTCTCCAGGTCGTTGTACTGCGCCATGAGCGCTTCCTTTCCTTCCGCCTCGAGCTCGCGGCCGGCCGCGGCGAGCGCGTAGTCGAGGGACTTGCGGGTGACCTCCTCGAAATCCTCGTAGCGCTCCATCGCGGTCAGACGGAAGGTGTACTCGAGTTGCTTCTGCCTCCACACCTCCGCGACGCGCAGCGCGTCCTCGTCCGGCAAATAACGCTCGAGCTGCTTCCAGATGCGGAGCGGGTCGACCAGCGTGCCGTACATGTCGAAGGCAAGCGCCTCGGGTGCCGACATGGAATCTCCCTCCTCTGACGCTTCCCCGACAATTCGTCCCCTAGCCTACTACCGGGCTGGCGGCCCCACAGTGGGAGGTCGGCGCGGGGCAGAGCCCCTCCCTACCCGTCGCAACGATCACCGGTATCGCCGCGGGGGAACCCTTCTTTCACCACCCCGATGCCGTGGCCAAAGTAAGCCGTCGGCGAGGGCAACCGGGGCGGATCCGCCCCATCACAAGGCGCAGGCTTACCCGAACGATCAACCCGACCCTTGCCGCTCACCGTTCCCGCTCTCTTCCGCGACCGCCCGGTAGCTCTCCGCGTTGATCTCGGCCCCGAGCAACAGGATGGCCGCCGAGATAAAGAAGTACAGGAGCAGCACGATGACCGAGGCGAGGGCCCCGTAGGTCGCGCTGTAGCTGGAGAAGTTCGACACGTAGAAGGAGAAACCCAACGAGGCCAGGATCCAGACGATCACGGCTATCACCGCCCCGGGAGTGATGAACCGGAACGGCTGCCCGACGTTGGGGAAGAGCCAGTAGATGAGCGCCACGGCCAACATGAGCAGCAGAAC
>DASYWA010000019.1:0-4786 GCA_035936475.1 Rubrobacter sp.
CGCTAGAGGTGAAGTTCTGCGACAGGCTGCTGTTGCGCCACGTCGTGTTGGTAACGTCGGTGGGGAGGACCTCGGGGGCCTTCTTGTCGACCTTGTTGCCACCGATCGGGCCCGCGGTCGCCGTGTTGCCGGCGGCGTCGGAGATGGTCCGGCTGTCGGTGGAAGCGTTGGCGTTCTCGGTGCCGGCCGCGACGCTGGTCGACAGGTTGAAGGTGGCGGCGACGCTGCTAGCGAGGCCCGAGCCGCCGCCGTCGGTCGGCGAGCAGGCGATGCTCGCGTCGGTGCCCAACCAGTTTGCGGAAGCGCTGCCGCAGTTAGCAGCGGGGGCGATCTTGTCGATGTTGACCTGGAAGCTCTTGACGGCCTCGGCGTTCGCGGCGTTGTCCACCGCGAGGTACTTGACCATGGTCGTGCCCGAGACCGTAAAGGGCACGCTGTAGACCGTGCCGGTGGTCTTGGTTGGCTCCGTGCCGTTGGTCGTGTAGCGGATCTCCTTAACACCCGAGCCGCCCGTGTCGGTGGCACTGAGGTTCAGCGTGACGTCCTTGTTGGTCCAGTCGCCCGCAGTGTAGGGGTTGGTGCCAGTGCCGTTCGGGGTGGTTGCGCTCGCGGTGGTTGATTTCTTCTATGAGGGAAGGTTACCGGGCGGCGGGCGCCCCGCCGTCGACCCATCGGCGTATCTTTTGGGAGCCGGGTGTACGCCCCTGGGTGTATGCGAGAGGCATCTACTGGATGGAGGCCCGAGCTTTTTTCGTCCGCTGTTCGCCCGGGCGCGGCAGCGGCGGTGCACGTTTGGCGCACTCGGCCGCGGACCGGTGGGGGCCTAAGGTCCGCTGTTGGGCGGGGGCGCGAGCCCGAGCTCCAGGGCGCGCACGACCGCCTGGGTGCGATCCGAGACGCCCAGCTTGGCGATCACGCGCCTGACGTGGACCTTGGCGGTGGCCTTGCTGATGAAGAGGCCCTCGGCGATCTCCTGGTTGGTCTTCCCCAGGGCCACGAGCTTCAGCACCTCCAACTCCCGGGGGGTCAACCCCTTCGGGAGGTACGTCGCCCCCGCGCCTTGGCCCTCGGCCGCGGAAGGCGCGTCATCCCGCGCGGGGTGGGGGGCTTCGCCGGCGAGGCGACGTATCAGCTGGGATGCGAGCTCCTGGTTTAGCGGCGATTCGCCCTCCAGCGCCCGCCTTATGGCGTTGGTCAGCTGCCGGTTGGGGGCGTCCTTGAGGACGTAACCGGCGGCACCGGCCTTTATCGCCTCGAGTAGGTAGTCGGGGTTGTCGTAGGTGGTGACGACGAGGACGCTGACCGAAGGGTGCTCCGCCTTTATCGCGCGGGTGGCCTCCAGGCCGTCCATTCGGGGCATGCGCACGTCCATGAGCACCAGGTCGGGTTTCAGAGAGCGGCACAGCTCGACGGCCTCCCGGCCGTCCCTCGCCTCGCCGACCACCTCGAGGTCTTCCTCGTAGCCCAGCATGCGCCTGAAGCCGTCCCTGACCAGCTCGTGGTCGTCGGCTATGAGGACCCGCGCCGGCGTGGTCCTCGCGCCGGGCTCCGTCTCACTCCCCGCCATCGGATCCCTCCCCGGTAGCCTCCAAGGGGACCTCCGCCACCACCGAAGTTCCGCTGCCCGGTTCGCTGCGGATCTCGAGGTCGCCGCCCAGCAGCGCGATCCTCTCGCGCATGCTGGAGAGCCCCACCCTCTCGCCGGGCCCCGCTCCCTGCTTGGCCTCCGCGGGCGCAAAGCCGCGTCCCCGGTCGCTCACCTCGAGGCGCACGACCCCGTCGCGCAGCCCGAGCGCGACGCGCACCCGGTCCGTTTCGGCGTGCTTGCGCACGTTGGTGAGGGCTTCCTGGGCCACGCGGAACAGGGCGGTCTCTAGCGTGGCGGGGAGGCGCGCTTCCCCGAGCGTTTCCTCGTAGGTTGTCTCGTAGCCCTCGGCGCGCAGCTCCTCCGTTTGCATGCGTACGGCGGTGGCCAGCCCGAAGTCGTCGAGGGTGGTGGGCCTCAGGTTGGCGATGACGCGCCGGGCCTCGCCGACCGTCCGCCGGACGAGGGCGACGGCCTCCTCGAGCTCCTCGCGGTCTCGCGCGGACTCCGGCGGGCGGTGCTCGGCGAAGAGCGCGAGACGCCGGTAGGCGGCCGCCGCCGTCTGGGTCAACCCGTCGTGGATCTCGTAGGCCACCCTGCGGCGCTCCTCCTCCTGGGCCGTAATCATCCGTCCGACCAGGTCGTAGAGCTCCCGCTCGCGTACGGCCAGCTCCTCGTAGAGGCGGGCGTTCTCCAGGGCGCCGGCGCCCTGGACGGCGAGGCTGGAGATGGCATCCCTGGTCTCCTTCTGCGCCAGGGCCGGCGGGCCGTAGGCTCCGAGCACGCCGATCACCCGACCCCTCGCCCGCAGCGGCACGAACAGCCCCGTGAGAGCCGTTTGGGATCTCGGGTTTGGTGGTCGTCGCAACTCTATCGCCCGCGCCCGTCCGCCCTTTGAGACCTCGTCTACCGCGGACCGGACTTCGGGTCGCTCGCGAACCGCGGCGAGCACCTCCTCGGGACCCACGCTGCGCCACTCGCTCATCCGGCCTTGCTCGTCGCCAAGGCTGAGGATCGCCGCCTCGGGGTTGGAGACGCGCCCCGTGAACTCGAGGAGCCGCGAGCCGATCTCGTCCCGCTCGAGGCTCGAACCCAAGACCTGCCCGGCTTCGTAGAGGGCGAGCAAAGAGCCGAAGCTGCGGCGGAGAGCCTCCTCGGTCCCCTTGCGCTCGGTTATGTCGCGGACCGCGGCGCAGATGACCCGTTTGCCGCCGTAGTCGATGGCGCTCGCCGCGATCTCCACCTCCACCACCGACCCGTCCTTCCGAAGGTACTTCCGCTCCCTGATGAAGCGCGTCCCCTCCCTGAGGGTGCGTTCGACGTTGGCCTCCACGTCCTCGCGGGCGTGGGCCACGATCTCGTGCAACGCCATCCCGCGCAGCTCGGCGGCGGTGTAGCCGAGCATGTTCTGCAGCGCCGGGTTGGTCTCCAGGATGCGCTTGGTGACGCTATCCACTAGGTAGAGGCCCTCGGCGGATTGCTCGACCACCGCCCGGTAGCGCTCCTCGCTCTGGCTCAGGGCCTCTTCGGTCTCCTTGCGCTCGGTTATGTCGCGCTGGTTGATCACCACGCCCCCCACGCTCGGATCATCCAGCAGGTTGTTGAGAAGGAATTCGGAGTGACGCCAGGAGCCGTCCTTGTGCGGCACCCTGAACTCGAAGGGCGGGTGGACTCCCGGCCGCGACCAGAGCTCGGCGAACCTCCTTCGCCCCTGCTCGAGGTCATCCGGGAGCACAAAGTCGAAGACGCTTTTGCCCACCAGCTCCTCGGGAGGGTAGCCCGTTACCCTCTCTACCGCGGGGCTGACGTAGCTTATGGTGCCCCCGGCGTCGACCACCGTGATGACGTCCGAGGAGTTCTGCACCAGGGTGCGGAAGCGCCGCTCACTCTCTTGGAGCGCCGCTTGATAGCTTTTGGCCTCCTGAGCGCTCGCCTCGGCCCGCGTGGTGGCGGAGCGGAGCGCCTGGGCCAGCGAACTGATCAGCACCCCCTGAAGCGCAAACAGGACCAGCGGCAAGGCGTTCAGATTCAGCCCCGTAAAGGAACCGAACGGCGACCAGAAAAAAAAGTCTCCGGCCGCCGTGGCGAGAGCCGTGGCCAGCAACCCCGGGCCCAAGCCTCCGAACCAGGCGGCGACCATAATGGCCGCCGACAAGAGCAGGAAAGGAGACTGGAGGATAGAGGTCTGGGCCAGCAGCAATTTGATCGCGACGAACAACGCGACCGCCAGGACGGCGACGCTGTAGCGCACTGCCGCGGAAGGACGGCCCACAAAGCCCGCGGTGCCTTTTGCTAGATCCCCCATGGCAAGCCCCTTTTTGGAGCAGTGAGGCCCGTGACTTTGCACCCCCGCCTCGCGGCGGGTTTACCTTTCCGTGGCCCCGTCGTCAGAGACGAACGATTTCTCCACCTTCAGCAACAAAGGTAGCGTACACACGAACGGGGGGCGGCGTATCCTCCAAATGGGCTATCTTTGCCCCTATTCACCCAACCTCGTAGAAGGATCATTCTCAGAAGTTCGGTGAGCCGTAACGTGAGCGACCCACCGGCAGTCCAACCCGGTAGTGATGGAGCAACGAAGACTTCGTGCACGATCCTAGCGACTCGCGGCTGCCCGAAGGCTACGGCTTGGACCTGGTCGGCGACCCGTGCATCGTGATCCTGCGCGGCCCGGAGGGTGAGATCGTGGCCCGCTTCGCCCGCGATATCGATCCGGAGGAAGTGAGGCGAGCCGCCGAGGAAGACCTCGCGAAAGGGGGCTAGCCGCCCTCACCCACCCGAGCGCATGGCAAGTCGGGCGTTCTCGGAACTTCGCGCCGAGGGGGTTCTCGGAAATCTCAGACGAATCTCCTAAAGCATCGCAGCCCCGCGCCCCGTAGAATGTCCCTAACACTCCGGGTACAGGGCTGCTCTTCTTTCTCCTGTGGCTCCAAGGCCCGGCATAGCACCTCGGGGACCGGGCCTTCGGCTCACAACTGCGACGTTCGCGACTCGCACCCGCGCCAGCCCGGTCCTTCCTTTATTCACCCAACCTCGTAGAAGGGTATCCCGCGAACTTCGCACGTAGGGGGTTCTAAGAAGTTCGCGCCGGCTCCTCGCCTGCGGCATCATGGGGGCGGGAAGGAGTGATCCCGCCTCAAGGCGGGGGAGGAGCGAGGACACTCATGAGCGACCGGACGCCTTCGGGCGGAGGGTTCGGAC
>DASYWA010000020.1:0-2117 GCA_035936475.1 Rubrobacter sp.
GGAGAGGAACCCTTCGAGGGCCGCCGACAGGTTCTCCTCGAAACCCTCCATCGGGACCCGCAGGTCGAAGGGAAGATCCTGCCCCACGAAGGCCCCGGCTTCCCTGAGCCCCGAGTGGTCGGCCACGAACGGGACCACCCCGGCGGCCGCGAACTCGGCGGCCACGAGGCCGAAGGTCTCGGGGAAGATGGAGGGGACGACGGCCACGTCCGCCGCCGGCAGGATCTTGGCGAGCTCCGCGTGCCCGAGCGGACCGACGAACTCGACGGATGACCCGAACCCCTTGGCGTCGCCCATCAGCGACCCGGAGAGCTCGAAATGCTCCAGCGGTTCGGCGGGACCGCCCTCTACCAGCCGCCCGCGCCCCGCGAGCCGCCCGGCGCTCTCGTTGTCTCCCGCGTCCAGGGCGCGGACCAGCGCCTGCAACCCCTCGCGGAAGGTGCCGAAACCTATCACCAGGAGGCGCGCTCCGGTCCTGCGGCGTACCGGGGCGAAGGCGGAGATGAGGCTGTGGACGCCCTTGGAGTGGATGAGCTTGCCCAGGTAGACGATCAGCGGGGCGTCGGAGCCGAGTAGCGCTCCCATCCGCTCCCCGGCGTCCCGGTCGTGGGAACGAGCCTCGTAGGAGCCGGAGATGGCCCGCAGGCCTTCGATCAGGCCGTCGACGTCCCCGGGGCGGTCGAGGGTCGCCTCCAGCGCCCGTTGCTCCTCGGGACCCCGACCCCGACCGCCGTTCAACGACCCCAGTACGTCGAGGTCGAGCGCGTCGGGGCGGAACAGGTCGGTGTCAACGCCCCCGGGGAGGGAGCGCGTGCGGTCGGAGAGCTCGGGAAAGTCCTCGGCTATCGTGCCGGCGCTGTGGGAGGAGAGGGCCAGGATCTCTCCCGCCCCTTCGAGCCCCTCGCGGGTGAGTTCCATGTACTGCGCGCTCCTGCGAGACACGTACTGCAGGCAACTACCGTGGACGATGCTCGCGTACGGCACGCCGGCGTCCCGGAGCGCCCTGCGGGCTATGAGCGGCCCCGGCACCGAGTGGTTGGTGACGACCGCCTCGGCGCCCGACGCCCGGAGCACGGCCCCCACGGCCTCGATGTTGCGGTCCAGGTAGTTCTCCAGCTCCTCGTCCGTGAGGTCCAGGAACGTCTTGACCCGCCAGCCCGGGTACTCGTCGTAGACGTAGACCGGCAGGAGGCCGTCGATGCGCGGGTTGTAGACGACGCACCGCCCGGGATGCGGCGTCTCCTGCCCGCCCAGTTTCTCGATGTCCGCGCCGTCGACGAAGGCGTGCTCGTCCACGAACTCGTAGCCGAGCGGGTGCTCTTCCTGGCAGAGGAGGTGCACCTCGTGCCCGCCGCGCACGAGGGCGCGGCACAGGTTCTGGACGTAGATGTTGCTCCCCGTCCCGGAGAGCATGTACCCGTGCGTCATGAGCAGCTTCACGAGGCTAACCCCTCATCGACGCACGCCCGTCGCAAGTCCCACGCGTAGATCACCGACACCACGAACCTTTCCGTCTCCGCCGTGGGCCAGAATACCAGGAAAGCAAGAGGAGGTGGTGCGGCGCCTGCCACCCTGCCGGACCCGAAAACCTCCGCCACACCCCGGACGGGGACGGCGCGCCCCGGGCGCGGCCCCGAGGCCGGCACCTCGACCGCTACGGTTAACGTCGGTATCCTGAGTCTCCTCCCGCTTCTGGAGTAGCTCGATACGCCGCGCCGGCGGGAGGGAGAACCTCCCCAGCGGGCTAGGCTCGGTGGGATGCGCCGCGAAAAGGGCCGGGGATCGCGGTTCGGGGCGCGATAATCGGACGCGCCGGCTACCCGGCCAAGAGCCCGCACAGCCTGTAGTATTCGGGCAGGACCTTTCGCACACGTAAGGAGGCACGAATGTTTACGCGGCGCAAACAGGACGTAGCGGTGCCGGAGGTCGGGGCGGAGGCCCCCGAATTCAACCTTCCGAGCGCCCAGGGCGGGCAGCTCAGGTTGAGCGTGAGGACCGTGAGGGGTCCCGTGGTCGTCGCCTTCTACCGGCCGGACAGCGAGGAGGACGTCGAGTACTTCAAGGCGCTGGCGGAGAAGGAGCAGGAGATCAACCTCGCCTCCGCGTCCGTCGTCGGC
>DASYWA010000021.1:0-3814 GCA_035936475.1 Rubrobacter sp.
GGCGCGAGCGGTTCGGGAGCTCGGACCCGAGTGCGCGCGGTGGCTCGCCACGGGAGAGCAGGCAGGGAGCCGACCTCCTTCGTAGCCTTCATGGGCACCTCGTGTAAAGAGAGGGTTGGAGCATAGCGCCTCGGACCTCGCGTTTTTGCCCTTGTTCACCCGATCGCGCGGAAGGGTAGTTCTCAGAAGTTCGGGCTGATGGGGGTCTCCGAGGTCTGGAGGCGAGCGTCTTCCTGGTTCCGGGCCCCCACCGCGTTTATGAGGCGGGGGGGTTCGGGTACGAGGTGGGCCAGGCAAGGCAACCCACCCACAGGAGTGAAGATGACCGATCAGTCCAGGCAGCCCAAGGACAAGAACTACAACCTCATCGCCGTGCTCTACCAGTCGTCCAAGAACGTCGAGTCGCTGAAGAGCTACGTCCAGGACGCCGAGCAGGAGGGCGACCAGGAGCTGGTGGACTTCTTCGGGGGCATCCTGGAGAACAACCTGGAGGCCGCCCAGCGGGCCAAGGAGATGCTCGTGGCCCGCATCCAGGGCGAACAAGAGTAGGCCCTAGGCCGGGCGCACGCGGCCGAGGCCCTACGGAGCTCCGGCCCTTCGCTTTAAACCGGGGTAACCCCCCAAGCCTATATCCCGCCCCTCCCGGGCGTCGCGGGGTTCGGACCGCCCTCCCCGCGGTCTTCTCCCGCGCCCTCCCGGTGGCGCCCCTCTTCGCTCTCTCCTCGCTCCTCGAGGCCTTGCTTTTGCTCCTTGAGGTCCCGCTCTCGCTCCTTAAGGCCTTGCTCTTTCTCCTGGAGGCCCTGATCTCGCTTCTCGCCCACGCGTTGCTCCTTCCGTCGGGTTCGCGTAGCCGTCGGTGGACCTTACCCCGGGAAACGGGCGGACAATCTTCGCCGGGCCGGGGCATTCGGACCCCGGTCCAAACCCCCAAGCCCCGCCCCGAGGAACCCCCGGGCCGGAAGTAACCACCGCCACGGGCTCCTGCGCCCGAGGGTGGCGGGCGCCGCCCCCTGGGTCGGCGGCCTGGGGGGCGGGTAGGTGGGCTTGCGGGGATGGCGGGGCACCGACGCGGCGGAACGCCATCAAGAGAGCGGCAGGTAAATCGCGGGCGCTGCGAGCACGCCACCTTTCCCGTGAAGGTGCTGCCCGTCGCCGGCGGCAAGAAGATAGCCCACTGCACGGGGCGCGGGAGGTCGGGCCCGGTACGCAACGGTTCGGCGGAGGCGCTCGCGGCGCTGCGGAGGATCGTCCACTCGGTAGCCTCCTAGCACCTCCCGGACGCCCCTATTCGACAAGGCGCGCACCAAGCTCGGCGTAAAGCCGGTCGCCCCGCCCCCGATCTACGAACCTGGTGCCGTGGCCGATGCCATACTGCACGCCGCCCAGAACCCGGCGCGTGACGTCGTGGTGGGAGGAGCCGCCAAGGCGCTCATAACGAGCCAGCAGATCTCGCCCCAGACGGTCGACGCCTTCATGAAAAGCTTTGGCGTCCAAGTCCACTACACCGACGAGCCGAAGGCCGAGGACGCCCCGAGCAACCTCTTCGGGCACCTGGAGGGCCACGACACGGTAGAGGGCTCCTTCAGCGACCAGACCATCGCCACAAGATTCGACGGGCGTTCGGGGCTACGGCCGGCGACGAAGTGGATCGACGAGGCGAATACGGCGGTGGGGATCCTGGCAGTCTTGCAGGCCAACGGCACCTTGCTAGAGCTCGTGGCCGAACAGGCACAGGGAAGACAGCAAACCTTCCGGAAGTTGCTCGAGGATTCGCTTAGTGCCTACATGAAGACGTTGAACGCTTTCATTCCCCAGAAACCTTCCCAAGGGAGCCAAGGGAGGCCGCAGGTCCCGTCGCAACAACAGATTGAGCAGGTGTCACAGTACTGGATGGAACAGACGCAAAACCAACAGCAGGCTTTTCAGCGGTTGATGCAAGAATCAATGACCTCGTACATCAAACTGCTCAACGTTCCGCTCTCTTACACGACGGAGCACCGGATGCCTACGGATGAGAAGAGCTGAGAGGAGCCCACCGTATAGTTGCAATCCTGCGAACGATTCGGGACTTAGGTTCCAGACCGTCCTCTCAGAGAACGCAACTCGGCAGGTAGAATTGGTTCGGTCGTAGGGATGGCGCGAACGGAAGCCGCGACAATTTGACCCTCTCTAGATTGCATCAGTATTCTCCCTGCGCGCCATGAGCTCTTCCGAGGGGCTTAGTCGCCCGAGTGCGTGGGAGGGGCGTTCTCCGAACCTCGCGCTTAGGGGGCTCTCGGAACTTCGGGCGTAGTGGCAGATCACCCGTTTGTGGGAAGCGCGAACCGGCCGGTGGCCTCGAGCGCTACCTCCGGAGGGACCGTATGGCCGCCGTCGAACTCCCGGTACGTCACCTCGTAGCCCGCCCGCTTGAGCTGCGGCACTATCTTGCGGCTGCACCGCTCGATCGGGAGCACCCGGTCGCGCGTGCCGTGGGAGACGAAGAACCGCGGGGCGCCTACGCTCGCCGACGGCGCCATGAAGCCCGGCGAGAAAGCCAGGACGTCGGTGAAGAGATCGCCGTTGTCGATCCCCAAAGAGAGCGCGTAGGAGGCCCCGTCGGAGAATCCCCCGACGGCCAGGCGCGAAGGGTCGACCGCGTAGCAGGAGAACGCCTCTTGCAGGGCGCGGTCGATGGCTTCCACGTCAGGCCCGTACCCACCGACGATGACGTCCCAGGTGTAATCGTGCGAGGTCGGGGCGAGGAGGATCGAGCCGGTCGCGTCCGCCAGGCCCCGGAGGAGGTCGAGGGTCGCGCGCGCGTATCCGCCCGCCCCGTGTAGCAGGACCGCCATGGGTGAGGGGGACCCAGCCCGGTAGCCTTCCGGCACGTACAGGAGGTGGTCGCCGCGCGCGGGAGCCCCGGCCGCCAAAGACCGCAAACCTACGGGCGGCTTCTCACCTGTCGGTCCTGCCGCCGCCGGTCGCGCCCGCAGGCGTCCCCTTGCCGATTGCGTGTTGCCCGCCATGCGCACCATCCGTTCCCCGGGTCTCGCCGGGCTACACCCCGTGAAGACGCCCGACGGCGACCGTTACCCCAAGAGCGCTCGCCTCTTCACCGCGTCCTAGTGGCTACCGCGGCCACCACGTCAGCCGTGCCCATTAGGACGTGCGGCAGCCGGTAGCGAGTACCGCGCTTTGCGAAGCCGAAGAGCCACGGTGATGACGCCATGAAGAGGCCCTTCGCGGCGTCGAGCGCCAGGTGCGCGGGCATGGGCAAAGCCTTCAACGTGCCGAGTTCGTAGTCGGTGATCAGGCCGTAGCCCAAGCCCGCTAAGCCGTCGAGGCGGGGGACGAGCGCCGCCCACGGGGCATCTTGCAGACCGAGCAACCGCGGGAAAGCGAGGTTGACCCCGCCGGCCAGGTAGTCGAGCATGCCATGGACGCCTGTGGGGATCACGCGTAGGTTCATCTCTTTCCTCCGTTTCTCGAAACCTGCAATCCTGGGAACTACCCCGGACGGAGCAGCAGGCTCTTTCCGCCGCGCCTGATTCGGCGCTCGGGAGCGCTATGACAGGATAGCAACTCGCGGAGCTTGAACGCGCAAGACCGTTTCGCCGGGTTACCTCATTCCTCTCCTCTGTCGCCGTAGTAATAGGCTAGCGACTCCCGCGCGACTATCCCGGACAACAGAAGCAGCCCGATAAGGTTCGGGAGCGCCATGAGCCCGTTCAATATGTCCGCCAAGAGCCAAAGAGGTTCGAGCGCGAACACGGTACCAACGAAGATGGCGACGATAAAAGCGACGCGATAGGGAATCACGGCCCTCCGCCCG
>DASYWA010000022.1:0-29672 GCA_035936475.1 Rubrobacter sp.
TACTTTAGCGGCCAGCTCTATACCCCGGCCGACGCCGCGTATCAGCAACCAGAACACGATGGCCCACGCGATCACGAATGGTATCAGCACCCTGAGCTGGAAGCCGCCCACGCTCCAGAAGCTGTCGCTGACCCCGAGGAACTGGCCGGTGAAGAACGCGTCCGCCTTCGAACCCCACTGGCTTCCGAAGGAGTAATAGAAGTACGCGAGCACCCACCCGATGATGACCATGTAGTAGGTGCCGATCAAGAACGACACCGCCGCCTGCCACCAGCCGAGCCACTCCCACCTCCGCGACAGGCCTCGGTAGGCGAGCGGAGCCGACCCCTGGTACCTGTTGCCCAGGTAGTACTCCAGGATCAGTATGGGAATACCGGCCGTGGCTATCGCTATAAAGTAAGGAAGGAGGAAGGCCCCGCCGCCGTTGTCGTAGACCACGTAAGGGTAGCGCCAGATGTTCCCCAGGCCGATGGCCGAGCCGATGGCCGCCATGATAAAGCCTAGCTTGCTACCAAACTGGTCCCGCTGTTCTTGCACCGCCTCCGCCATGACTTCCTCCCCGCGGTTTCCCGATCCATACCGAACCCATCCACACCACAGGCCGAGGCCCTGAATCATTCTCCTACAAGGCCCAGCTTCGGGCAAGCAACGGCATCGAACCGCAGGGGGTCGGGGCTTTCGTGTAGGATGACATCTCGCAGGTCGGGAAGGCGAAGATAGTGGTTCGCCCCAGGAGGTATGCACATGGGCACCATCGACACTAGGGACGGAGCCGCATCCGCCACCCGCAAGATAGGCTCCATCGTCGGCGGGCGGACGCTCGAAGACGCGCCGGGTGGTCGCCTACGCTCCGCCAACCCGGCCCGCAAGGACGAGACGGTCGCCGAGGTCCTTCTCGGGGACGCGGGCACGTTCGTCGAGGCCTGCCGGGCGGCGCGGGAGGCGCAAGGGGAGTGGGCGACGGTGCCGGCCCCGATCCGGTCGCAGGTCGTAAAGAAGATAGGACGCATCGTCGAGCGGAACAAGGAGGCCCTGGCCCGCCTCGTGACCCGTGAGGTCGGCAAGCCCCGCGTCGAGGCCCTCGGCGAGGTGCAGGAGATAATAGACACCTGCGAATTCTTTACCGGCGAGGGCCGCCGCCTCTACGGGCAGACGGTCCCCTCAGAGATGCCGGACAAGCAGCTCTTCACCTTCAGGATGCCGGTCGGGGTGGCGGCCATCATCACGGCCGGGAACTTCCCCGTGGCCGTCCCTTCCTGGTACCTGATCCCGGCGCTGACCTGCGGCAACACCGTGGTCTGGAAGCCCGCAGAGTACTCCCCCGCCGTCGGCGACGCTTTGGCCAAGCTCTTCCGGGCCGGCGGCCTCCCCGACGGCGTCCTGAACGTCGTCCAGTGCGAGGGGCCTGCGGCCTTCGAGGGCCTGGAGGAGGCGCTGGACGAGGGCCTCGTGGACAAGGTCGGCTTCACGGGCTCCTCCGAGGTCGGGAAGAAGATCGGGGAGCTCTGCGGCCGGCACCTCCAGTCCCCGTGCCTGGAGCTCGGCGGCAAGAACCCCCTCGTCGTGATGCCGGACGCCGACCTCGACCTCGCCGTCGAGGGCGCGCTCTTCAGCGGCTTCGGCACCGCCGGCCAGCGCTGCACCTCGCTAGGTACCGCCATCGTCCACGAGTCCGTCCACGACGAGTTCGTCTCCAGGCTCGCAAGAAGGGTAGAGGAGGCCGCCATAGGCGACCCGATGGAGGAGGACGTGCTCTACGGCCCGATGCTCAGCGAGAGGTTCGCCGACCGCTTCGCCGGTTTCCTCGACATGATAGAGGACCACCACACCGTCCACGGCTCCACCGGGACCGGCCGCATCACGGCCGACAACCCCCGCGAGAACTTCGTCGGCGACCCCGAGGCGGGCTTCTTCTGCCACCCGACGCTGGTGAGCGGCGTAACGGCGGACGACGAGGTCTTCAACACCGAGACCTTCGGGCCGCTCGTGGGTGTTGCGAAGTTCTCCAGCTTCGAGGAGGCGGTCGATCTCAGCAACGCCCACGGCTACGGTCTGTCCGCGGCCATCTACACCCGCGATGCGGCGAACGCCCTGCGCTTCAGGGAGGGCAACCGGGCCGGGATGCTCTCCGTCAACAACTCCACGAGCGGCGCGGAGGCCCACCTGCCCTTCGGCGGCAACGGCAAGTCGGGCAACGGCAGCCGCCTGTCGGGCATCTGGGTCTTGGACCAGTTCACCCGCTGGCAGTCCATGAACTGGGACTATGCCGGCAAGCTCCAGAAGGCCCAGATGGACGTCGCCGATCTTCCCGCCGACCTCGAGTTCACGCTGCCGGAGGTGGAGAGGGGCGGCATCTAGTGCACGACGTCATCGTCGCCGGCCTCGGCGGGATGGGCAGCGCCGCGGCCTACCACCTGGCTTCCCGGGGCAAAAAGGTCCTCGGTCTGGAACGGCACGCCCCCGCCCACGACAGGGGCTCCAGCCACGGCGAGTCGCGCATCATCCGCCAGGCGTACTTCGAGGGGGCCGAGTACGTGCCGCTCCTCTTCCGGGCCTACGAGCTCTGGGAGGAACTGGAAGGGGCCACGGGCGAGGAACTGATGACGCTCTGCGGGGGGCTCTTTATCGGGCCTGAGGGTGGCGAGCTCGTCTCCGGCAGCGTCGCCAGCGCCGACGAGCACGGCCTGCCCTACGAGGTGCTCGACTCCTCCGAGATCCAGCGCCGGTTCCCCGTCTTCGAGCCGGGCCCCGAGGTCGTCGCCCTCTTCGAGAAGCGGGCCGGGTTCGTGGGGCCGGAGAGGACCGTCAGGGCGCACCTCGACCGGGCCGCCTCTCTAGGCGCGGAGCTGCGCTTCGGGGAGCCGGTCCTCTCGTGGGAGGCGACCGGGTCGGGCGTGCGGGTGCGAACGGAGGGCGGCGTCTACGAGGCCGAGCGTCTGGTCGTGACGGCCGGGGCGTGGGCGGGGGAGCTTCTCTCCGACCTCGGGCTGCCGCTAGAGGTGACGCGCCAGATCCTGTTCTGGTTCCGCCCCCGGGGGGGAACGGAGGCCTTCGCGCCCGAGAGGCTCCCGATCTGGATCTACGAGCCCCCCGACGGCAATATGTTCTACAGCTTCCCCGCCGTCGACGGGGCGGATACCGTGAAGGTCGCGTTCTTCCGGGCCGACGGCACCCCGACCGACCCGAACACCGTAGACCGCGAGGTCCACGAGGACGAGGTGGACTTTATCCGCCGTTACCTCGGCCGGCACGTCCCCGCCATGGACGGCGAGCTCGCCGACGCCAGGACCTGCATGTACACCAACACCCCGGACCAGCACTTCGTCGTCTCGGAGCACCCGGACCACCCGCAGGTCGTCGTCGCCGCAGGCTTCTCCGGTCACGGGTACAAGTTCTGCAGCGTGATCGGCGAGATCCTGGCCGACCTCGCCGTCGAGGGCGAGACCCGCCACCCCGTGGACCTCTTCTCCCCGGCGCGCCTGCGGTGAGCGTGGAGATAAGAAGCGAGGAGGCAGGGGACGCGCCCGGGATCTGGGAGACGACCCGCAGGGCATTCGGCAGAGAAAAAGAGGCGCGCCTCGTGAACGACCTGCGCGAGGGAGGGCACGCCAGGTTGTCGCTGGTGGTGGCGGAGGAAGGGGGGCGGCTCGTCGGACACGTCGTGTTCAGCGGGGCCGTGATCCGGACGCAGAGGGGCGAGGTAGAAGCCCTCGCCCTCGGGCCCGTCGGCGTGATCCCGGAGTGCCAGGGGCGGGGCGTGGGCTCGGCACTCATAGGGGAAGCCCTCGACCGCTGCGCGCACGCGGGCCACCGCATAGTCGTCCTGCTCGGCCATCCGGGCTACTACCCGCGCTTCGGCTTCTCGGCCGAACAGGCCGGGAACCTGTCGTCCGTGTACTCGGGAGAGGCCTTCATGGCGCTGGAGCTCGCGCCGGGCGCCCTCTCGGGGGTGGTCGGGGAGTTCGAGTTCGCCCCGCCGTTCGGGGCGGTCTCGTGACCCGGATCTTCGACGCGGAGGAGACGGCCGCCCGCCTCCCCTACCCGGACCTCGCGGACTCCATCCGCGAGGTCGCGCTAGCCCGCTCCTCCGGCGTCGTCCAGGCCCCGCCCCGGCTGGTACTACCCCTCCCGCCGAAGCCCGGCGCCGTCCTGCTGGTGATGCCCGCTTCGGATCACGACATCGCCATCACGAAGCTCGTCACCGTTCACCCGGAGAACGCGGGCCGCGGCCTGCCGACGATCCAGGGCGAGGTGGTGGTGATGGAGGCGTCCACGGGCAGGCGCCTCGGCATCCTGGACGGCGCGACCGTGACGGCCCGCCGCACGGCCGCCCTCTCCCTGCTCGCCGCCCGGGAGCTCGCCCCCCGACCGGAGGGCCCGCTACTGGTGGTAGGCGCCGGCGCCCAGGGCCGCTCGCACCTCGAAGCGTTCCGCGAGGGCCTCGGGGTATCTAGAGTCTTCGTCTCCGCCCGCACGCCGGAGAGCGCCGAGGCCCTCGCCGCGCACGCGGAGAGGCTGGGAATGGAGGCCGCGGTCGTGGCGGCCCCGGAAGAGGCGCTCGCAGAGGCGGGCCTCGTGGTTACGGCCACGACGAGCCGGGAGCCCGTGCTGCCGGACGCGGTAGCGGAGGGGACGTTCGTAGCGGCCGTGGGCTCCTTCGAGCCGGAGGCGGCAGAGTTGCCGCCCGGCCTGGTCTCCGACTCGACCGTCGTCGTGGACACCATGGAGGGGGCCGAGGAGGAGGCGGGGGACCTGATCCGGGCCGAGAAGACCGGCGCCTTCCGGTGGTCCGACGCCACGGAACTCGAAGAGGTCCTGCGCGGGAGAGAACGTCCATCGGGCACGGTAATCTTCAAGAGCGTGGGACATTCTTTGTGGGACCTGGCCGCCGCGAGGACGGCTTTCCAGCGGTAATCCGGTGGCCTTCGGAGCCCCGCGGTTCGACGCTTTGCCGAACGACCCCCCGGGTATAATCTGCCGCAGGTGATCAATGCCCCAACAAGAAAGGCATCGTTCCCCGTCGCGCTCGCGGCGGCGCTGGCCTTTGTCCTGTTCTCGCCCGCGTCCGCGGCGGCGCAGGGCTCGGACACGATCCTCGATGAGGCGGACGAACTCAGCGGTTCCGAGGAACAACAGGTACAGCAAGCCTTTGATGCGGCCCAGCAGGAGACCGGCCAGCCGCTCTACGCCATCCTGACGCCGGAGACGGGGGTAGACGACCAGGCGGCGCGTCAGGAGTTATTGATCCAGGAAGCCCGCGAGGCGGGTGTGCCGCAAAACGCCGGGGTGGTCCTCGTGGCCCCGGACGACGGCTGGGCCCAGACTTACAACTTCCCCCAAGACGCGTACAACACGATGGTCCCCGACTTTCGGAATGGAGACTTCGCGGCCGGCCTCGTAGCCGGCGCAGAGGAGATAGCGGGCGAGCCCGTGGCGGCGCAGGGTGGCACCGACCCCGGCGCGGGCGGCCTGCCTGGCGGCGGATTGCTGTTCCTGCTGCTGGCGGCTGCCGGTGTCTTCGCGCTCTTCAGGAACCGCCGCAACAACAGGCGTCGCGCCGAGGAGGAGCGCAAGGCCGCGGAGGAAGAGTTCGCCGAGCTGACCACCCGCCTGGACGAGTTCGACGGGAGAGAGCGGCTCGTCTCGGGGTACCTGGAGGCGCAGCGCCCGTTGCTGGACCAGAGGACGGAGGAGTGGGTGGAGGCGAAGATCTCTGATGCCAGGACCGCCGGCTTCGCCAGGGAGTTCAACGAGGCCTCTTCCCTGCTCTCCTCTGACCCCGTCTCCGCCCGCGGGATGCTGGCCCGGGGGCGCGGCCTCCTCGAAGACGCCCTCGGGAAGCTCGACGAGGCCGAGGGCACGATAGACGACTACAGGGCCGCGGACGAGGCCCTCGACGGCAAGCTCGGCGCGGCGCGGGAGGAGATCCGGGCGGCAGAAGAGGCCGAGAGGGCCGCCCGGGCCGAAGGCGTCGCCGTCCAGCCCCTGGGGTTGCTCGGCGAGTACGATCCCCTCGCCCGGGAGGCGGCGGACCGCGCCTCCCGCCGGGACGAGTTCGACCCGAGGCGGACCCTGGATGCTGTGGAGGACCTTACGCGCCGGGCCCGCGAGCGCAAGGCGGCGCTGCGGGAGGAGGTCGCCGCCCGCGACGCCCTGCCCGACGAACGCCACGCGGCCGAGGGCGACGTGCGGCGCGCGCGACAGGCGCTCGACGGGTACCGCGTCGCCTACGAGAGGGCGCTGTCCGAGTTCGGGCCGGCCGCCCTCGGCGACGCGCCGGACCCCGGGGAGCTCTCCACGCGCCTGCTCCACGCCGACGGCTGCTTCGAACGCGCGGACCGCGCCGCGTCGGCGGGCCGCTTCGCCGAGGCGCGCGCCCTGCTCCGCGAGGCCGCCGGCATCGCCGGGGAGGTCATGAGGGCCCCAGGGCACCTCAAGACGGCCGTGGCCGAGGCCGACCGCCGGAAACGCGAGGGCGAAGAGAGGCTGAACGAGCTCGAGGCCCGCCTGGCACAGGCAAAGGCCAACGAGCACCTCATGGGCCCGTACCAGCGGCAGAGGCTCAGGGAGTACGAGTACCAGCTCGGCAACGCCCGCTACGGCTTTTTCGGCGGCGACTGGCTCACCGCGCTCCTGCTCTTCGAGGCCCTCGACAACGACTACGCCTACATGGGCGACCCTTCCGCCTTCGCCGGCGACGACTGGGGAGGCGGAGACTTCGGCGGCGGGGGCTTCGGGGGTGGCGACTTCGGCGGCGGGGACTTCTAGCGCGTTCCGGCGCGGGGCCCGGTTGGGGCGGCGAATGTAATGGCGTATACACTTCGGAAGGGGCGGTGTATATTAGGACCGACGTGAAAGGAGCACGCTTTGCAAGATAACGCAGTCAAATTCGAGCCCTTAGCGGGCGTCATCGTCGGTCGCGAGAGCGAGGAGATGTGCCTTCTGGCGCGGCTGTTCAACGGCTTCGCCAACTCCACCCGGCTCTCTATCCTGCTGCTCCTGTCGCAGCGGGGCGAGATGAAGGTCGGGGAGCTCGTGCGCGAGCTGGAGGCCCCCCAACCCCGCGTCTCGGACCATCTGCGCTGCCTCTCTTCGTGCGGCTACGTCCAGGTGAGACGCGAGGGCCGCAACGCCTACTACTCCGTCTCGGACGAGCGGATCCTGAACATCCTGAGCCTCGGCGAGGAGTTGCTCCGGGACAACCAGGAACGCCTGCTGGCCTGCGAGACGATCAAGAAAGACTGCTAGGTACCGCGCCTCCGCCGGCCGGAGGCGCTTCTTCGGGCAAACCCTTTCGTCCCTCCTCTAACCGGCATCGAAGGCCCTCCGGCGGGCGGCTTCGAGCTTCTGTTCCCAACGTTCCCCCCAACGGGCCCGGGCAGCACGGACGGTTTCGCTCCGGGAGGGGTCTGCGGAGACGAGGGTCCTATCGTAGCCCTTCAGGTAGCCCAGGCGGGCATCCCTGAGGGTGTAGGGGGAGATCCAGGCCGGCAGGTCCAGGCCGCGCCACATCTCCACCATCTCCGCGGCCGAACGGAACCGGGCCCGGCGGGCGTCTTCGGCGCCGAGCCCCTCCCCCGCCGAGCGGCAGGCCGCCCTGAGCTCGTCGGGGGCGAACCGCCCTTCGGGGGCGTGCCGGGCGAGGTCCTCAGGCAGCGGGTAGGCTTCGGGGGGTACGGGATCTCCTCACTCTCTAGGTCGTCCTCCGCGCAGGCTAGCACGCCCGGAGAGGGGCGTGTTTACGCGGCCCGACGCGCGGGAACTTTGAGGGTTCGTCCGTGGCACAGCGACAGATACGAGGTACTCCCACATGGCGCAGACGCAGGAGCTCAGGCAGGCGATAAACCTGATGGCGGGCCGGGACGGGCCGGTGCTCTCGGCCTACGTGAGCGTGAACGCCGCCATCCCCGAGAACCAGGGGCAAGCCTACCTCGTGCGCCTGCGGGACGCCATGAACGACGGGGGCGTGCCGGAGGGCCTGCAGGAGCGGGTCCGCGGGTTCGTGGAGGACGAGACGCACCCGGGGGCGAGGTCGCTCGCCGTGTTCGCCGGCGAGGACGGCCTCTTCGAAGTCTACCGGCTGCAGGTGGACCTGCCGGAGTCTTGCCGCTGGGGGGACCCCAACGTGGCGCCGCTCACGCTGGTGCTCGAAGAGTACGAGGCCTACGGCGCGGCCGTCCTCGACGCGGAGCGGTTCCGCTACTTCGTCGTCTCCCCGCTCGTGGGCGGCGAGGAGGGTGGAGATGTCAAGGCAAACGGCTTCCGCGAGGTGGACGTCGATCCCGCAGAGCCGTACCCGAGGGGCGGGATGGACCAGGAACCGAGCAGCCGCCGGACCGAGGCCAACGTCCACAAGTTCTACAACCAGCTCGGGAAACTCACCCGGGACCTGACGCTCCGCGAGGGGGTCGGGCGCCTGATCCTGGCCGGCCCGAGCGAGAGGACGGCCGAGTTTCGCGGCCTCCTCCCGAACGAGGTGAAGGACCGCGTCGTCGCCGAGGAGCAGATAGACCTCGGCGCCCCGGAAGGCGAGCTGCTCGGCCGCCTGGAGGAGATCCGGGAGAAATCCGAGCGCGAGCGCGAGGGGGAACTCCTCGCTCAGATCCGGGAGTCCGGCGTCCGCGGGTTGGAGGAGACCATCAAGGCCCTGCAGGAGGAGAACCGCGTCTACCACCTCGCGGCCCTCTGGGACCTGGAAGGGGAGGTGCGCTGGTCCGACGCCGACGGCCTCGCCATCATGGACATCACGCAAGAGAAGAGCCCGTTCTCCGGCGAACCTACCCGCGTGCGACCCCTCACCGACGTCCTCGTCGACCTCGCCGCCGCCCGCGGCGCCCGCCTAGATTTCATGCGCGGCGAGAACGAGAACACCGACACTTTGCGCGACGAGTTCGGGGGCCTGGCGGGCCTGACGCGATTCTAGAGCGGTCGGCCATCCGCGACCGGCTTCGCGGCCGCGAATAGGAAACCGAAGCCCCCTCCACGACACGCCGCACGGAAAGCCTTCGGAAAAGCCGATGCCGGCCCGATCGGGAGAACCCCCGCCGGCGTCGTGTCGGGACGCCCCACCGCGATACCCCTGAGCGCCATGTTTCGTTTTTGTTAAGAGTAGTGCGAAACAGTCGTATGGATGTTAGCGTATTCGTAGCCCCGGCCGTGTCTCGGCGGTGGCAATAGACGACAATTCCGTAATCCGCGCTTTTCGCGGAGGGAAGAACCAAGGAGGAGCAATGAGGGGAAGGTTTGGCTGGATCGGGGCCGGAGTGTTGCTTCTCGGCATCGTGGCGGTGCTCGCGTTCGGGGTCACCGCCCTCGGGGGCACGAACCTGCTGGCCGGGTCGGATGACGACCAGACCGAGCGGGCCGTCGAGCCCACCGGCGCGAAGAAAGATCCGCCAAAGGCCGCCCAGGAACCCGAAAAAGAAGTGACAAGGCAGGAAGAGCCGAAGAAAGACGAGCCCGGCGAGGAGTTGAGCAACGAAGAGCAGGCGGAAATAGCGGATTCGTTCTCCGCACCTGAAGAGGTCGCTTCTGCTTCCGCGTCGGCCTCAGCCTCGGCAGAGGCCTCTGCCCCAGCGTCCGCGCCGGCCGACACTACCATGTCCCTTAGCGTCCCCAGCATCGGCCTCTCGACCACCGTCTACGAGGGTACGGGCGAGGATTCTCTCTCGGCTGCCACGGGTCACCTCTCGGGTACCGGGTACCCCTGGATCCCGGGCTCCAACACCTACATCGCCGGCCACCGCCTCGGCTACCCGGGCACCGGCAGCGACCACGTCTTCTGGGACTTGCCCTCAGTGGCGATCGGCGACCCGGTCTCGCTCACGGACGCCAACGGACGGACTTACAACTACGCGGTCACTGAGATCCTGGAGGTCCCGATCACGGACTTGTCGGTGACGGAGCCGATCGGGAGCGACGTCGTTAGCCTGCAGACGTGCATCGAGGACTACGGAGACTACTGGACCGCCGGACCGAACTGGAAAGTACGCTACGTCGTCCGCGCCGAGAAGGTCTAAGAACGCTGTAGTTGCCTGAAGTTTTTAGTGGTCAGCCTTCGGCTTTTTGGTTCTGCTGGAGGCTGACCACTTTGTCTTATGCGCCGGACATGGCGCGCAGAATCTTCGGGGTCGCGAGCCAACGTAGTTGGCCGGCGCCGGGCGCGGGAGGGCCTTCGAAGCGGACGCAGACGACGCCGCCCTTCTTTATCGTGATGTCGGCGCCTGCGCCTTTTCCGGTTAGCAGGTAGGAGGCGAGCTCGTGCAGGCCCGGCCGGTGCCCGACGACGGCCACGAACTCCGCCCCCCCGTAGGCTTCGAGGGCGTGTGCGGCCTTCTGCGGGGGGAGCGTCGGTTCCAGCGGGGTCCAGGCCTTCGGGTCAGGCCAGCCTTCGAGCCCGGCCAAAAGCTCGGCCGTCCGCCACGCCCGCTCGAAGGGGCTGCTGAGCAGCGCGTCCACCCGCGGCGCCAGGATGGCGAGGCCGCCGGTCGAACGGCTAAAAGCCTCCTCCCCCTCTTGGGTGAGCGGGCGCAGGGAGTCGTCGGGCCAGAGCTCCGGGTCGCGGTCGTGGGCCGCGGCGTGGCGTATCAGGTAGAGGTCCACGCGGGGGTTAGCGCGCGATCTTTCCGGAGCCCTTTGCCTCGGGCGGGCCCTTCGCGGCGGCCCGGACGGCTTCGAAACCCGCCGCGTCGGATGGCCAATCGACCCCGTAATGGTCCACGGGAGAACGCCCCCTTCCGGGGGTCCGGTGGGCAGACCCGCTCCCCCTACTACCTGACGGCTTCCGCCGGCTTCCCTGCTGCGCCATTCCGCCTCACCCCTTAACCCTCACGCCCGGCGACGAGTCGACAGACCACAAAATATAGCAAACGCGACCAGCGCCTACACAACTGCATGTAGTGCGGGCGGCGGTTTGGAGGCGAGCCCGGGGTTTGAAAGACCAGGCGGGCGTCCATATATCTCCTCGATGCCCTCGTCCCTGGGGTGGGTTCCTTGCAAAATCTGACGATCTCCGGCGTCGAGGTGGTGGTGAGGTTGCTCGCGACCGTGGTCCTGTGCGGCCTGATCGGGCTCGAACGCGAGACCCGCGACCAGGCGGCGGGCTTCAGGACGCACATACTCCTCGGCCTGGGCGCCGCGCTCTTCACGCTCGTCTCGGCCTACGGGTTCCCCGAGTTCACCCTGGCGGCCCTGGAGGGCGGCGGGCGGGGCGTCCAGTTCGACCCGACGAGGATCGCCGCGCAGGTCGTCACGGGCGTCGGGTTTCTGGGGGCCGGCGCGATAATCCGCCGGGGCTTCGACGTCAGGGGTCTCACCACCGCCGCCAGCCTGTGGGCCGCGGCGGCCATCGGCCTGGCCTGCGGCGCCGGATTCTACTTCGGCGCCGCCGCCACGACCGCCGTGGTGCTCATCGCCCTGTACCTGCTGCGGGGGGTGCGGATCTACGTCGTCTCGCGGTTCCGCACCGCCTTCGGCGTACTGAGCGTCCGCTTCTCGGACGCGGGCGCGGAGCTTCCCAGGGTGGTCGAGATCATCGAGAGCCGCGACGTGAGGATCCGCAGCACAGACGCGGAGATCGAAGAAGGGCGGGCCAGCTACGAGCTCCAACTGCGAATCCCGCCTGGCCGGCACGTCCAGGAGATGCTCGCCGAGATCTCCGCCCTGCCCAGCGTGGGCCGCGTGCGGATCACGGGGCTACAAGAGGTCGAGTGAGGTCAGCGCCCGGGGTTGAGGCGCCAGATCGCATAGAACAGCGGGACGTCGTACGCCAGCACGTAGAGCGTGTAGACCATGTGCGCCCACGCCGCGACCGGCTCGTAGACGAACAGCGCCGTCTGGAGCACGAGTAGCGGTCCCACAAACCCGGTTATCCCGAGGAACCCGACCAGGGTGCTACGGTACTCGAAGAAGGCGTAGTTCCACAGGGCGTTCAGCACCATCACGACCACGAGCGCCGCCAGCGCGACCGCCCTGTCCCCCGCGGACGGGACCGCCGTCAGCAGCCGGTAGGCCACGAAGCCGTCGATCGCGTACACGATCAGGCCGACCGCGACGGAGGCCCACAGCGGGATGTGCCACCGCGGTTTCCTGAGGCGCGGGTACCAGTCCTTTAGCCCGCCCCCCGTCAGGAACCCCTCAAGGACCGCGACCGCCGCGCACAGCCCGACGGCGTACGCCAGGGGCGCCCAACCCGGCGTCATCGCTTCGGGCTCCCTACCCGCCCTAGAAGCCTTCCGTGAGGAGCAGGGCCTGGCTGTCCAGCGGCTCCTCTCCTTCCCCGGGACGGCGGCGCTCGAACCCGCCGTCGGTCTCGAGCTCCCAGCCGTTCGCGGTGTCGGCGAGCTGGAGGTCGAGGAGGCGGCGGACCTTGTCGCGGTGGCGCTTCTCGCGCAGGGGGAAGGCCGTCTCCACGCGGCGGTCGAGGTTGCGCTGCATAAGGTCCGCGCTGCCGAGGTATATCGTCTCCTCGTCAGCACCGAAGGCGAAGATGCGGGCGTGCTCCAGGAAGCGGCCCACCAGGGAGACCACCCTGATGTTCTCGCTCACGCCCTCCACGCCGGGGCGCAGGCAGCAGATGCTGCGCACGATCAGGTCTATCTTCACCCCGGCCTGCGACGCCTCGTAGAGCAACTCGATTATCTGCGGGTCGGTGAGCGAGTTCGTCTTGCACGTTATTCGGGCCGGCTCCCCGTTCCTGGCCTTCTCGGTCTGCTCCTCGATCCCCCGCATGATGCGGTCGCGCAGGGTCACGGGGGCGACCAGCAGCTCCTGGTACTCCTCGTGCTCGGAGTAGCCGGTCAGGTAGTTGAAGAGGTCGGATCCGTCCTCGGCCAGCTTCTGGTCGTCGGTGAAGTAGGAGAAGTCCGTGTAGATGCGGGCAGTGCCGGGGTTATAGTTGCCGGTGCCGAGGTGGAGGTAGCGCCTGAGGCCGTGCCCCTCCCGGCGGACGACCAGGCAGATCTTGGCGTGCGTCTTGAGGCCAACGATGCCGTAGGCGACGTGCACGCCCCGCGCCTCCAGCTGCCGCGCCCAGGTGATGTTCGGCTCCTCGTCGAACCGGGCCTTCAGCTCGACCAGCGTCGCGACCTGCGTCTGCTCGTCGCGGGCCTCCGAGAGCGCCTCGACTATGGGCGAGTTCGACCCTACCCTGTAGAGGGTCTGCTTTATGGCGAGCACCTCGGGGTCGTTCGCGGCGGTCCGGATAAAGTCCACTACAGGGGAGAACGAGTCGAAGGGGTGGTAGAGGAGGATGTCGCCGTTGCGAATCGCCTGGGTGATCGAGCGCGCGTTCCGGATCTCCTGGGGCAACCGCGGCGAGATGGGCGGGTAGAGCAGGTCCGGGCGATCGAGGTGCGTCAACTCTTCGAAGTCCGCCAGCCCTATCGGGTGGGGTGTGGCGAACACGGAGTCCTCGCGCAGCTTGAGGTTGCCGGCGAGCCACTCCACGAGGTCCTCCGGCATCTCGTCGGAGACCACGAGCCTGACGCTCTGGCCGAACCAGCGCCCTTCGATCTCGTCCTCTATGGCCTGCAACAGGTCCGAGGCCTCGTCCTCCTCTATAACGAAGTCCGCGTTGCGCGTGACCTGGAAGACGTAGCTGGCCGAGACCTTCTTGCCCGGGAACAGCTCGTCGAGGTTCGCCGCGATGATCTCCTCGACCCGCACGAACCTCAGTTCCGGCCGCTCGTCGGGGCCGTGCTCCGTCTCTGGCAGCCGCACGAAGCGGTCGATGGTCGTAGGCATCTTTACCCGCGCCATGACCCTGCGCCCCTCGTCCTCTATGACGACGAGCAGGTTCAGGGACAGGTTCGAGATGTGGGGGAAGGGGTGGGCCGGGTCTATCGCCAGCGGCGTGAGGATCGGGAGTATGTCCCTGACGAACCTCTCCCTGAGCGCCCGCTTCTCGGCGGCCTTGACCTTCTCGTGGGGGACTACCTTGATGCCCTCCTTCTCCAGGGCGGGGATGAGGTCCCCGTTCAGTATGGCGCGCCGCTCCTCGAAGAACTCGTCGGTGCGCTCCTTTATCCGGAGGAGCTGCTCCTCCGGGGTCATCCCGTCGGGGACGGGGTTAGGCAGCTCCGAGGCGACCTGCTGCTGCAGCCCGGCGACCCGGATCATGAAGAACTCGTCGAGGTTGGTCTCCGAGATGGCGACGAAGCGCACCCTCTCCAGCAGCGGGTGGCGCTCGTCGCGGGCCTGCTCCAGCACCCTGTCGTTGAACCCGAGCCAGGAGAGCTCGCGGTTGATGTACAGCTTCGGGTCCGAGAGGCTCGGCCTGCGCGCGACGTCGGTCATATCTCCCCCCTCTCGGCGAGCGCGAGCAGGGTGCCCTCCCTAATGCCGCCGCGCGCCACGGTCAACCCCTCTTTTCCGTAGGTTTGGAGCACGGTGGCGAGCGTCGTGATCGCCGCCGGCAACACCCGCGCCCGCTCCGGCGTCAGCCCGTGCTCCCTGGCGAGCATCCCGGAGGGCCGCGTCCGGATCTCCGCCGAGAGCCTCCACAAACGTTCGACGGTCAGCGGGTCGCTCGTGATCTTGAGCATCGCCCGGGCGGACCCGCCGACCGCCACCACGGGAGCCTCCCCGACGTCCCAGCCCGGCAGCATTCCCGACACGTGATCCCGCAGCTCCTCCAGCTCCCCGTCGGTGGGCGGGTCGGCCCGCACGAAGCGCTCGGTGGTGCGGTTGGTGCCGAGCGGCAGGGAGACCCGCTCCTCTATCTCCCCGGACCTGCCGCCCAGGATGAGCTGCGCCGAGCCTCCCCCGAGGTCAATCACAACCACCTTCTCCGGACGCTCGTCGAGCGCCGAGAGCGCACCCCGAAAGCCGAGCTCGGCCTCCTTCTTGCCCGAGATGAGGCGCATCTTCAGTCCCGTGGTCTCGCCCACGCGCTCGACGAGCTCGGCGCCGTTCGCGGCGTCGCGGACCGCGCTCGTGGCGAGCACCTCCGGCGAGGGGGCGCCGTTCAGGGCGGCTATTCTGGAGAAGAAGTTTATTGCCTCCGCCGCTAGCACGAGCCGCTCCTCTTCCAGGCGCCCCGTCTTCTCGACGCCCGCGCCGAGCCTGGCCGAGAACTTCTCCCCCGTGACGGGCAGGATCTCCCCGCCCTCCACCTCTCCCACCAGGAGATGTATCGTGTTCGAACCCACGTCTACGACCGAATAACGACTCAAATCCTGGCCCCCCGCCGCGCAGCGTGAACTGTCATACCGCCCATCATACCGCCCCCCGGTCCGGGGTGATATATTCGCCGCGTCGGGAGAGACCTTTCACCCCGGACGGGGTGCGCGCCCGCCACAAACCGGCGCTGAAACCGGGGGGTCATGGCAAAGAAGAAGGGCAAGAAGGCCGGGAACAACGGTGCTCTGGCGTCCGTACGAAAGCCGGACGCGAAGGTCCGCGACTACGACGCCCACGTGCTCGTCTGCAAGGGAGGCGACTGCAAGAAGCGCGGCTCCAAGGCCGTCCAGAGGGCGCTCAAAGGCGAGCTGCGCGCCGCCGGCATGAACCGCGACGTCAGGATGGATTGCGTCGATTGCCTCGGCCTCTGCAAGCACGGCCCGAACGTCGTCGTCTACCCTTCGGGGACGTGGTACCTCGGCGTGATCGAGCAGGACGCCCCAGAGATCGTCGAGAAACACCTCAAGAACGGCGAACCCGTCGAACACCTCGCCGCGGAGTTCCGTTCACGGAAGAAGCGGTAGGGACACCGGGGTAGCGGACCGGTAGCCCCGGCGCGCGGCTACGCGACGCTCGTGAGCTCGGCCTGGACGATCAGGCGCTGCGAGTAATCCGGGAGGGTGCAGGTCTGGAGGCTGACGATGCTCCGGCCGGGGACGGGCTGGGTGACGGAGTAGGCGTCGGGGTTGACGACGAACTTCTCGAAGACCTGGTAGGTGTAGCGGGTACCCTCGGCGTCCTCGAGCACTACCGCGTCGCCGTTCTCCAGCTTGTTCAGGTCCCAGAAGACGAGGTAGCTGGCGGTGCCGGGGAAGCCCATGCGGTGGCCTGCGATGTACACGTTGGCCCCGTCCTGCCACGGGAAGCCCGTGCTGCCCACGTGGAGGGCGCCGTCGTGGAGGGCGTCCTCGTCGTTGGCGGGGCCCGTGTACACGGGCACGTCGTCCACGCGCCGCATGTCGGGGACGGTGAGGCTCAGGTCGCCGCTCTTCGGCGGCTCCTTGCCGAAGATGGCCGCCGTGGCGAGCGGGTCGCCCATCAGAAAGGAGTACCCGATGAGGGCCAGCCCCGAAAAGACCATGAGCGTGGCGAGCAGGTAACCGAAGGCCCTGCCCACGCCCCTCCTGCTCCGGTAGGTTTTCAAGTCCTCTGCCTTTTCACGTTCTCTGCCTCCCGTACGTCCGACCAGACCGAGGATACCTCAAGAAAGTAACACCGCGGTTACAACCCGGACCCCGGCTGATCCTAGCCGCTCCCTTTGAGCTCGCCCTGGACGACGAGGCGCCTGGAGTAGTCGGGGAGGGTGCAGGTCTGGAGGCTTACGACGCTCTTTCCCGGCACGGGGCGCAGGACGCGTACGGCGCCAGGGTCGACGACGAACTTGTCGAAGACCCGGTAGGTGTAGCGCTTGCCGTCGGCGTCGGTGAGGAGGATCTCGTCCCCCTTCTTCAACTTGTCCAAATCCCAGAAGACGAGGTTGCTCTTCGTTCCCGGGTAGCCGACCCTGTGCCCGGCGATGTACACGTTGGCCCCGTCCTGCCACGGGAAGCCGGTCCCCCTCACGTGGACCGTCCCGTCGTGCATGGCGTCCTCGTACTCCTCTTTGGCGGCGTCGTAGACGGGCACCCCGTCGACCCGCTCCAGCTTCGGGACGGTGAGCTTGAGGGTCTTCTCCTTCGGGGCGTCCACCCTGGGGCCGCGGACGCGCTCCACCACCCTCTCCGGCAGGCTCCTGGCGAACCTCTCCTGGACCTCCTCGGTGACCTTGTCAGAGACCTTGTGCGGGGTGTTCGCGGCGGCGGGCGCTTGGCCGCCGAACACCGAGTACAGCAGGAGGCCGATCCCCACGAAGAGTGCCGCCGCGGCCACGGCGGCCGTCGCGACCCTTCCGGTGCGCGTGCCCTTCATCTTCTTCATCGCCGTCGACCTCCTCTCCCGTTCGGTCCTGCTCCGGTCTCTGGTTAAAAATTACTGCCGTCGGATAACAAATCGGTAACAGAAGGGAATTTTGTTGGTAACGATTCGTCGCGCGGGCGCGGGGCCTACGACATCGCTATAATCCCCCATCGTGAAGATCGGGGTCCCGAAAGAGGTGCTGGAGGGGGAGCGGCGGGTCGGGCTGGTGCCCGAGACCGTCGCCAGGCTCCTCAAGGAAGGCTTCGAGGTCGTCGTCGAGTCCGGCGCCGGCCGCGACTACAACCTCGACGCCCACTACGAAGAGGCGGGTGCTACGGTGGTGGGCGAGGCCTCGGAGGTCTACGGTGGGTCCGACCTCATCGTCAAGGTCGCCTCCCCCACAGAAGAAGAGGTCGGGATGATGGAGCGGGGCCAGATCCTCCTCTGCTTCCTGAACGGCCCCGGCAACCCGGGACTGGTCCGGAAGCTCGCCGAGGCGGGTGTGACGGTCTTCTCCAACGAGGCCATCCCCCGCACGAGCGTCGCCCAGAGCATGGACGCCCTCTCGTCGATGGGCTCCATCGCCGGCTACAAGACCGCCCTCATAGCCGCCGACTCCCTTGGCAAGTACGTGCCCATGCTCTCCACGGCCGCCGGCACGACGAAGGCGGCCAAGGTCCTCGTCTTCGGTGTGGCGGTCGCCGGGCTGCAGGCCATCGCGATCATGAACCGCCTGGGGGCTGAGGTCTTCGCCTACGACATACGCCCCGAGACCAAGGAGCAGGCCCAGTCCCTTGGCGCCACCTTCATAGACTCAGACGACGAGGGCGAGGAAGAGGAGCCAGAGGACGAGTTCGTCGAGTACGAGCCCACCGGCTTCAACAAGCTCATGACCTCGCTCGGCTTCTACTCCTTCGCCGAGCCGCCGCGGGACCAGTACATAGTCGAGGGCGAAGAGGAGCCAGAAGAGGACGAGGAAGAAGACGAGGGCTGGTCCAAGGAGAAGTTGGATAGAGACCAGGAGCTCCTGCGGGAGAGGATCAAAGAGATGGACATCGTGCTGACCACGGCGCTCGTGCCCGGCAGGAAGGCCCCGACGCTCGTGGACAAGGCGATGGTCGAGAGCCTCAAGCCGGGGAGCGTGATCGTGGACCTCGCCGCCGAGGCCGGGGGCAACTGCGAGCTCACCGAGGCCGGGGAGACCGTCGAGCACCAGCAGGTAAGCATCATCGGCCCCGTCAACCTGCCGAGCCGGATGCCCATACACGCCAGCCAGCTCCTCTCGCGCAACATGCACAACCTTATAGGCCACATCACCGAGGACCGGGCAGAGGACAAAAACGAGCACGACCTACATGCGAACCTGGACTTCGAGGACGAGATCATCGACACCACCTGCATCGCCCACGACGGCGAGATCCGCCAGGAGGCGACCCGCGAGGCGCTGAAAGAGGACGAGACGGACAGAGAGAGCGAGGCCGGTTAAGCGATGCAGGAACTCCTGGCGCAGCTCGCCATCCTGATCATCGCGGCGTTTTTGGGGTTCGAGCTCATCTCTCGTGTGCCGAACCTGCTGCACACGCCGCTCATGAGCGCGACGAACGCCATCCACGGGGTGATACTGGTCGGGGGCATGATCACGCTGGCTTCCGAGGGCTCCTTCGCCATTAAAGTGGTCGGCTTCGTGGCCGTGTTCTTCGGGGCGCTGAACGTCGTCGGCGGCTTCTGGGTGACGAACCGGATGCTCGGCATGTTCCGTCCCCCCCGCCCCCGGGTCAAGAAGAGAAGAGAGGGCTAACGCTTGCAGGTCGCCACGTTCCTGGCCTACCTCGTCGCGGCAGCGCTGTTCATCGTCGGCATCCGCCGCCTGCGCAAGCCCGAGACCGCGCGCTCGGGCAACACCATAGCCGCCGTCGGCATGACGGTGGCGCTCATAGCCACGCTCTTCGTCATCCGCTTCGAGAGCCTGCTCCTGATCGGGGCCGCCGTGATCCTCGGCTCGGTGGTGGGCGCCGTCTCGGCCCAGAGGGTCCAGATGACGGCGATGCCCCAGATGGTCGCGGCCTACAACGGCGTCGGCGGCGGGGCGGCAGCACTTATAGCGCTCTCGGAGTTCTACCACCTGCAGACCGAGGGCGAGCTGAGCCTCGTCGCCGCGCTCACGGTTCCCCTGACCATCCTTATAGGCTCGGTCAGCTTCATGGGGAGCGTGGTGGCTTTCCTGAAGCTCCAGGAGCTCGCCTTCACCGGCGCCGTCTCCTTCCCCCTCCAGCAGGTGGTCAACGCGCTCCTCTTCGTGGGCGTCCTCGTGCTCGGGGCCAACGCCATAACGGACGGGGCGATCCTCCCCTTCCTCTCCCCCGTGGCCTCCGTGGTCGCGGTGCTCGCGGCCTCGGCCATCCTGGGAGTCCTGCTCGTCATCCCGATAGGCGGCGCGGACATGCCCATCGTGATCTCGCTCCTCAACGCCTTCACGGGACTTGCGGCGGCGGCCTCGGGGTTCGTGCTCGAGAACTACATCCTCATCATCGGCGGCACCATAGTCGGCGCGTCCGGCACCATCCTCACCCGCCTGATGTCGAGCGCGCTCGGGCGTCCGCTCGGCAAGATCATCTTCGCTGGCATCGCCGCCGCCGGATCCAGCAAGCAGGAGGACGGGGAAGACCGCGAGGTCAACGACGTGGGCGCCGGCGAGGTCGGCGAGTACCTCTCCGACGATGCCGAAAAGATAGTCATAGTCCCCGGCTACGGCCTCGCCGTAGCCCAGGCCCAAGGGCCGATGCGCGACCTCATGGAGACCCTGGAGTCGGCGGGCAAGACCGTGCTCTTCGGCATCCACCCCGTCGCGGGCCGGATGCCGGGCCACATGAACGTCCTCCTGACCGAGGCCGGCGTCCCCTACGACAAGCTCTACGACCTCGAAGACATAAACCCCGAGCTCGAAGACGCCGACGCGGCCATCATCGTCGGGGCCAACGACGTCGTCAACCCCGCCGCCAACGACGAGGAGCAGGACAGTCCCATAAGCGGCATGCCCATCCTAAACGTCGAGGCCGCAGAGCGCGTCATCTTTATCAAGAGGTCTTTGAGCCCCGGCTTCGCTGGCGTGGACAACCCCCTCTTCTACGACACGGACAAGACCATGATGCTCTTCTCCGACGCCAAGCAAGGCCTCCAGGACGTCGTCCAGGCCGTGAAAGGTTCCTGAGACCCGAGCCACCGGGAAGAGAGCCGTGTCCTTCCACCTTTATGAAGCCGCCTCCCGATTCTTTCGGGGGCCGCACCGTTTGTCGTCGTTAGGGAATTTAACCGGGTCCAGCGGCAGCGTTCTTGCACGCCTGGAGACCAACAGCGGGTCCTGGTGCCTGCGCGGGTGGCCTCCCGGCTTCGAAGAGGAGCGCCTGCGCTTCGTGCACTGGGCGCTCCTGCGCAGCCGCGACGGCGGTTTCTCCGGGGTCCCGAAGCTGGCGACCACGCGTGAGGGCGAAACCGTGCTGAACCTCGGAGGACGTCTCTTCGACGCCCAAGAGTGGTTGCCGGGGGAGCCGTTGTCGGGTGAGCCGGTATGGAACGCGTCGGTGCCCAACGTCGTGTGTCCTCTAAAACCGGCGGTGCTTTCGTCGCTTACCGGGGCCGTGGCCCGCTTCCACGGCAGCACCGCGGGCCTCAAGCCCGAGTCTGACCAGCAGGGAGAATCGGTCTTCGAGATCTTGGCCGAGGTAAGCCGTGAGGCAGAGCTACGCCCCGAAGCCCTGTGTGCCGGCGTGCTGGCCCGGCCCAAAGCCGAGTCTCGTAGCGTCGCCTTGCGGTGGCTGGAGCTCCTGCCTGCGGTCCTCTCGCGGGCGGAATCCGGCCTGCGGCGTCATCTCGCCGGCGCCCCCTCCGCATCCACCCTGTGCCACGGCGACCTGTGGGCGCCGCACGTGCATTTCGACGGACGGACCTTCGCCGGTCTCGTGGACTTTGAAAGCCTGTGTTTCGGTTCGCCGGCCTTCGATCTGGCGCAGCTTATTCTGCACCTTCGGGCTCCGCTCGTCAGCCCGCTCCAGCCTTCGGCCTCGCTCTCAGCATTTCAGCTTCTTGCCGCTCGGGGCCAGCCCGCTCCAGCCTTCGGCTTCCGCTACTTGGCGGCAGTGTCGGTTCTTTCTTGCCTATGGCGCGGGCGGGTTTCAAAACCCGTCCCTACAGAGCCGCGGCTGTTCCGGGGCTTCATTCTGGAGGCGCAGACCGCAACGACGGTGCGTGCGGCGCCGCGTCAGGCGCCGCCGGCAACGCCCACCGCCTGGCTGGCATGCTGAGAGCGAGGGCCTGCGAAGCGGGCCGAAGCGCGCTGAGAGGCGCGAAGCGCCGGGCTGACGAGCGGAGGCGTAAGCCGGAGCGGGCCGACTAGCTCTCCCTGCGGCGTTTCTCCACGTATCGCAGGATGCCGGCGGTCAGCATCTCGTAGTTGCCCGCGAGGTCGTAGCGCCCGGACTCCTCGGGGGCGGCGCCCTCGGCGAGCATCTCGGCGTCGCCCTTTATCCTGAGCTCCTCGGAGATCTCCTCCTGAGAGGCGCCTTCGTGGGACCGCCCCTCGACGAAGAGGAGCCAGTCCTGGAGGCGCTGCTCGAGCTCGGAGAGGTGCCGGTCCACGTCGTCGTAGGTGCCGTAGTGGGTGGGATGGAGGGTGCTGGGCCCTATCTTGCGGATATTCTCGATGCTCCGCACCCAGGCCTCGACGTCGATCTCGGGCGGCGGCGTGGGCGGCCTGACGTAGGACTGCCCGGGAAGCCGGATGCCGGCCACGTCCCCCGCGAAGAGCGAACCCGAGTCGGGGTCGAGGTAGGCGAGGTGGTGGTAGGCGTGGCCCGGGGTGTCGTGGGCGACGAGGCGCCCGCCGGCGGCCTCGACCTCTTCCCCGTCTCCCAGGACGACGAGCCTCTCCTCCGGCACCGGGCGCGCCTCTCCCCAGAGCTCGTCCATCCTCTCCCCGTAGATCCGGGTCGCGCTCTTGACGAGCTTGGAGGGGTCCGCGAGGTGCGGGTACCCGAGCTCGTGCACGTAGAACGTCGCGTTCGGCAGGGACTCGGCGAGGTGCCCCGAGGCACCCGCGTGGTCCAGGTGGATGTGCGTAAGAAAGACCTCCCGCACGTCCTCGGGGGAGACGCCGTTGGCCTTCAGGCCGCCCTCGAGGTGCCCCAGGCAGGTGGTTGGCCCCGTCTCCACGATGGCCGCCGAGCCCCCGCCGAGCAGGAGGAAAGAGGCTATGACCCTCTCCGTCCCGAGAAAGTTCAGGTCTATCGTCTCTACCCTCATCCGCGTCCCCTCCCACCCGTCGTCTGCCCGGAGATTATAACCATGCGCTTTGCTAGACTTCCGGCTCCACAAGGAGAAGGAAAGGACGCCCCGCTTTGGACCTGAACCTCATGCGCGAGCTGTCGGTGCAGACGGAGTCGAAGATCGTGCTTCTGGTCATAGACGGCCTCGGCGGGCTGCCGATGGAGCCGGGCGGTCGGACCGAGCTGGAGGCGGCCGACACCCCGAACCTCGACCGGCTCGCCGCCCGCTCGGACCTCGGCCTCTCCCGCCCGGTGGCCGCCGGCGTGAGCCCCGGCAGCGGTCCGGGACACCTCGGGCTCTTCGGCTACGCCCCCCTCCACTTCCAGGTCGGCCGCGGCGTCCTCTCGGCTTTGGGCGTCGGCTTCGACCTCCAGAAGAGCGACCTGGCCGCCCGCATAAACTTCGCCACCCTCGACGAGTCGGGCAGGATCTCCGACCGCCGCGCCGGGCGCATCCCCTCCGAGAAGGGCGAGGCGCTCGTACAACTCCTCAACGAGAACCTCAAGCTCGACGGCGCCGAGGTCTCCATCGTCCACGAGAAGGAGTACAGGGCCGTAGCAATCTTCCGGGGCGAGGGTCTCTCGGGCGAGCTCTACGACACAGACCCCCAGCGGGTCGGCCTCGAGCCGCTCCCCGTCAGGCCCATCGACGACTCCCCGGAGGCCGAAAAGAGCGCCGATCTCGCCAACTCTTTCGTAGCCAGAGCGAACGAGATCCTGGCGGACCAGCACCCGGCGAACACGGTCCTCTTGCGCGGCTTCGGGATGCACCCGGCCCTCCCCTCTTTCGAGGATACCTACAAGCTCGACGCCGCCGCCATCGCCAGCTACCCTATGTACAAGGGCCTAGCCCGCCTCGCGGGCATGGAGCTACTCCAGGAGGGCGAGGGCATCCAGGGCGAGTTCGAGACGCTAAAGAGTAGCTGGGACGACCACGACTTCTTTTTCGTCCACATCAAGCCGACGGATGCTGCCGGCGAGGACGGGGACTTCGAGCGCAAGGCCTCGGTCATAGAGGAGGTGGACGCCCGGATACCGGGCCTTATGGACCTCGACCCCGGCGCCCTGGCCATAACCGGCGACCACGCCACCCCGGCGAAGATGAAGAGCCACTCCTGGCACGGGGTGCCGGTCCTCCTCAACTCGCCCTACACCCTGCCTACGGCGGACCGCTTCGGCGAGCGCCCGTGCGCGGGCGGCACTCTAGGCGTCTTCCCGGCAGAGGAGATCATGGGCTACCTCATGGGCCACGCCCTCAAGCTCAACCGCTTCGGCGCGTGAGGCTCCTCCCTTCGGTCGTCGCGCCCGCTCCGGCCTTCGGCCTCCGCTCTCAGCCCGCTACGGCTCCGCCTCCGCTCTCAGCACGTCCCCTACGGGGACTCTCAGCACGCCGCCTGACGGCGGCTTTCAGCAAGGGCTGCTCGAGGCCGGCCGGTTCCCGTACGAGGGACTGCTCCGAACGGCGGCGCCAAGGTGAGGATCCGCGCGACGCTCCGGGCGACGCCGCCCAGCAAAAAGCTGAGAGCGAAGCCCGTAGGGCGTAGCGTGCTGCGCGGCAGGGAACTGGCTGTGCTGGAGCGGGAGGTTACTTCCTGCCGCGCATGCCCGCGGCTGGTCGAGTGGCGGGAGAGGGTGGCCCGCGAGAAGCGGGCAGCCTACAGGGACTGGGAGTACTGGGGGCGGCCGGTGGCGGGGTTCGGGGACCCGGAAGCAAGGGTGGTGGTCTTCGGGCTCGCGCCGGCGGCGCACGGGGCGAACAGGACCGGACGTTTCTTTACGGGGGACCGGTCCGGCGACTTCCTCTTCGGGGGGCTCCACCGGACGGGGTTCTCGGACAAGGCGGTCTCCAGGACGATAGAAGACGACGTGCGCCTGGACGGGTTGTGGATCACGGCCGCCGTCCGCTGCGCCCCGCCGCAGAACAGGCCGACCCCCGCCGAGCGCGACGCCTGCCTCCCGTACGCCACCCGCGAGCTGGAGCTTCTCCCGGCCAGGGTCGTCGTCTGCCTCGGCGCGTTCGCCTGGGACGCGGCGCTGCGCCTGCGCGGCGTCCGGCCGAAGCCCAAGTTCGGCCACGGCGCGGAAGCGCAGGCAGGCGACCTCATCCTCCTCGGCTGCTACCACCCCTCCCAGCAGAACACCTTCACCGGCGTCCTGACCCCCCCTATGCTCGACGCCGTGCTGCTACGGGCACGGAAGCTTGCCGGGCCGGAACGGGCGGACCCGGTCGGCTAAAATAGGCACCCGTGGACTTCGCCGACGCAAAGAGACCGCCCGTGGCGTCCTCCGCGGCGTTGCTGTTCGCGGTCCTGCTCCTCCTCGGGGCCTGCTCCGGGGAGACCGGGCAGGGGGACGGCGATCCGGAAGACAGGCGGGAACCCAGGGAAGAGACCATGCCCGTCACGTCCGGCCCCGAGACCACGGCGGAGGGGCCGCCGAAGATAACGCTCGGCGAAGAGCCCGGCGGGCCGCCTGAGGTCGTGCTGCGACTTGAGGGCGGGCCTAAGACCACCTTCTCGGGCCTCTGCTCCGTGGGCGACGACCAGAACGTGCTGGACGGCCGGGTCCCCAAGCGCTTCACCTTCGACCCAGGGGGCCGGGAGCTATCTTGCCGGATACAGAAGCGCGACGGGGGCCGGGGGGCACTCAAGATCATCCTCATAGCCGGCAACACCACCCGCTCCGTCCAACAGACCAACGCCCCGGGCGGGACTATAAACCTCTCGTACACCGGCTAGCATCGTACGCCGCCGTCTGCGGATCCCGGTCTCATAGAAAATTCTGCGAGATGTGTAAGGGAATTGATCGCTCTGTGCAGATACTTCGTAGTACGCTTTGCAAGGTAAGTCAAGCCGCTGTAGGCCCGGGGATTGATGGTCCCTTGGAGGGGGGTGCGCATAGGGGATACTACGTTCGGGAGGGCGCACGAGGCGGCCTCGTCTCGGCAAAAGTGTCCGCGTGGCATATACGAGCACCCGTATGACCGGCCTACAATCGGGAACCAGTGACGGTAGGGGCCTAGGCAAAGGACCACTACAAGGAGGAAGGGCTATGCAACTGACGTTCGACGTTAGGCAGGACATAAAGAGGTTCTTGGCGGTCGGGGGGTCTCCCTGGCCCTCGTCGTGGGCACCACGGCCGGCGCGATGGCCGCCCCCACGGACGCCGACCGCGACGGCCTCAGCAGGGGCCAGGAGATCAGGATCACCGAGACCAACCCCAACGACGCCGACTCCAACAACGACGGCGTCAGGGACGGCAACGAGGACGAGGACCGCGACGGCCTCGACAACACCAACGATAGGGCCCTCTTCGGCGCCGCCGCCATGGACGACGACGACGAAGACGACGACGGGATAGAAGACGGCGACGAGGATGAGGACCGCGACAGCGTAGACAACGAGGACGAGGACGACGGGTCCAGGCTCTCCGACGACTGCGCGGCGGGCGTGGAGGACGACGCCGACGAGGACACGGACGGCGACGACCTCGACGACGAGGACGAGAACGACTTCGATAGCGACGTCGAAGACACCGATGGCGACGGCATGGACGATTACGAGGACAACAACGACGACGGCGATCGCAAGTCCGACGAGCGGGACGCCGACTCCGACAACGACGGCACCGAGGACGGGCTCGAGGACGAGGACGGCGACCTCGAAGACGACGGCGACGAGGACGACGACTGCGACGAGATCGAGGACGACGACGACGATAACGACGGCGTGTCCGACGATGAGGATGAGGACGACGACGAGTAACCTTTCGTCGCACCTTTTAGGTTCTTGAAGAGGCCGGGGCTCTCGCCCCGGCCTTTTTCTCGTGCGGTAGCGGTCGGTAGAATGACCGGCCATGGACGGAAACCGCCCGGAAAGGAACCCGAGATTTTGAACCGTGACGACGCCTGGAACTTGATGTGCGAGTGGACGGAGGGCGATAGCTTGCGCAAGCACATGCTCGCCGTCGAGGCCGCGATGCGTTCCTACGCCCGGAAGTTCGGGGAGGACGAGGAGAAGTGGGGTGTGACGGGCCTCCTGCACGACATGGACTACGAGAAGCACCCCACCCCCGACGAGCACCCGCTGGTCGGGGTGGCGGAGCTCCGGAGGCGGGGCTACCCTGAGGACGTGCTCCACGCTATAGAGGGGCACGCCGACTACCTGGACACGCCCCGCGACACCCCCATGTCCAAGACGCTCTACGCCGTGGACGAGCTATCGGGGTTCGTCGTGGCCTGCGCCCTCATGCGGCCGGAGAGGCTCGAGGGCATGAAGGCCAAGAGCGTGCGCAAGAAGATGAAGCAGAAAAGCTTCGCCGCGGCCGTCAACCGCGAGGACATCGTGCGGGGGGCCGAGGACCTCGGGGTGGACCTCAACGAGCACATAGAGTTCGTGGCGGGCGCGCTCCGGGAGCGGGCCGACGTCCTCGGGCTGGAGCCAGAGGGCAGGTAAACCCCGCGGGGCCTCTGCTAGGATGGGACCATCGACGGGTCTCGTGGGAGAGAGCAGGGGAGGCGTATTGGCACGGGTGATGGTCGTCTTCGGGGGGCGCAGCGGGGAGCACGAGGTCTCTTTAGCGTCCGCCCGCGCCATAACGGGGGCGCTCAGGCGGGGCGGGCGGCACGAGGTCGTGCCCGTCGGCATAACGCGCTCGGGGCGTTGGATCTCCTCGGGCGACCCGATGCGCGAGCTCGAATCCGGGCGCAAACCCCTCCCGGACGGCTCCACCTTAGAGATCTCCGGCCCGCCGGCCGCCGTCGGGGAGAAGCTCCCGGCGAACCTCGGCTCCGTGGACGTCGTCTTCCCCGTCCTGCACGGCCCCTACGGCGAGGACGGGACCATCCAGGGCATGCTCGAGCTCGCTGGTGTGCCGTACGTCGGCAGCGGGGTCCTCGGCAGCGCCGTCGGGATGGACAAGATCACCATGAAAAAAGTCTTCGCCCACCACGGCCTCCCGCAGGTCGAATGGGTCGGCTTCACCCGCAAGGAGTGGAGGGACGAACCCGAGGCGCGCATCCGGGAGATCGAAGGCTCTTTGGGCTACCCGTGCTTCGTCAAGCCGGCGAACCTCGGCTCCAGCGTCGGCATCGGGAGGGCCGAGGATGCCGAAAGCTTGCGCGCCGCCCTCGACGCGGCGGCGGAGTTCGACCGGCGCATCATCGTCGAGAGGGGCGTGGACGCGCGGGAGATAGAGGTCTCGGTCCTGGGCAACGAGGACCCGGAGGTCTCGGTTCCGGGCGAGATCTTCCTCCAGGGCGACGGCTTCTACGACTACGAGGCCAAGTACGTCGAGGGCGGCATGGAGCTCGACGTCCCGGCGAAGGTTCCGGACGAGACCGCAGAGGAGATACGCCGCGTGGCCCGCGCCGCCTTCGAGGCCATAGACGCCGCCGGCATGGCGCGCGTGGACTTCTTTCTGGAGCGTAAGACGGACAGGCTGCTCCTCAACGAGATCAACACCATCCCCGGCTTCACCCCAACGAGCGTCTACGCCGAGCTGTGGGCCGCCAGCGGCCTGCCATACGAGGCCCTCATCGACCGCCTCATAGACCTCGCCCTCGAACGCCACCGCGGGTAGCGTGGGCCCTCGACGCCATACTTCCGGTCGGGGCCCGGTACGAAGACCCGGCAGCGACGAGAAAACGTCGAACGAGAACCGCGAACGGCCCCACCCCGTCTTGAAGGCGGGGCCCAACGGTACTTAAATGCGCGGGATGCACCTCGCGCTCATACAGGAAGAGACGACGAGCGACCTGGCAAACGCCGCCGGGGACGCCACCAGGGATTCCAGGGATATCTTCAACGGGATAAGGGAGTTCCTGAGCAGCACCTCCGAGTACGTCGTCGGTCCGAACTTTATAGGCGACGTCATCGCGTCGGCGCTCGTGGTGTTCCTGGGCCTCGTCTTCTACCGGCTCCTGACCCGGGGGGTCCCCAAAGTGCTGCGGTGGCGCCGCCGGCGGCGGGAGTTCCTGGACGCCGAGGCGGTGGCGCGCATCAAGCGCCAGGACACGGCCATCACCCTCACCCGCAACGCCCTGCGGTACGTGATCTTCTCGATAGTCATGCTCGTCGTCATCAGCATCTTTATCAAGAACCCGCTCCCCGGCGTCGCGGGCGCCACTATCCTCGCCGCCGTGCTGGGTTTCGGGGCGCAGAGCTTCCTGCGGGACGTGATCGCCGGCTTCTCCATCGTCTTCGAGGGTCAGTACAGCGTCGGGGACTTCGTGGAGATCAGCCCCCCGCAGGGCGTGACGGGGATAGTGGAGGAACTCGGCCTCAGGATGACGAAGGTGAGGGCCCTCTCCGGCGAGGTGAGCTACATCCCGAACGGCGCGATCCTCGGGGTCACCAACTACATCTCGGGCCGCCAACGCTTCAACGTGGAGGTCCAGCTCTCCGACGCCGCCGCGGCCGAGAACGTGCTCAAGGCTTTAGACGAGGCGGCGGAACTCTACCTGAACCCGCCCCGCCTCGCGGAGCGAAACGAGACCGAGGACGGCCGGGTCCGCCTGCGCATCGTCGCCGGCGTCCTCCCCTCGATGGCCTGGCTCGTCGAGGAGCACCTCGTCGAACGCATGAAGGCCGCCGCCGGCGAAGAGGCCCTCGCCGCAGACCCCCTCGTCTACAAGGTGGACCAGGCAAACCTGCGCAGGCTCAAGGACCTGCTGCCACAAGAGGCCGAGATGAACCTGCCGAAAGATGCAGAGAAGAAGGTGTAGTGTAGCTTTCAGCTATCAGCAACCACCAGGTAGCGTCGTCGCCGGGCCTGCCGTGCTCACCGATGCGACCGCTCGGCAAACGGTCCTACCCCAGACCGGAGGTCGGTAGAAGGCCCACGTCGTCGGGATCACCTTTGCCGCAAGTCCAGGGGCTGACGCCTGACTGCTGAGAGCTGACAGCTAAGTACCCGGTCTCCAGTCGTCGCGCAGGTGGCCGTTTGTCTGGGCCTTCTCGCGGGCGTGGCGCTCGCGCTCCAGCCTCTCGGCGGCGGAGGTGAGGAGTTCTTTTACTTTCTCCAGGCGTTCCTTCTCGGAGGTCAGCTCCAGGATCTGCTGGCGCGTCTCGGCCTCGAACTCGACGCGGCCGGCGATGGCGAAGGAGAGGTTCCTGTAGGGCGGCTCTATCTCTATGGCGACCGAACCCTCGGTGGCGGCCTCCACCACCCGTTCGAGGAGCGCTATGCATTCCTCGGCCAGGGCCTGAACGTCCGGCTCCTCCGGCTCCTCCTCGAAAAACTCTATCTCCCCGACGTAGTAAGGCTTGCCCGTCAGCA
>DASYWA010000023.1:0-6109 GCA_035936475.1 Rubrobacter sp.
CCACAGGACCGCGTCGAAGACGGCGGCCAAGCTCTCCGTGGCGAGGATCCCCCATACCACGAACGCGGCCGATAAGACCGCCGCGATCCAGAACACCGTGGGATCGATTCTCGGACTTGCCGACCTTTGCATCTCTATCTATCCTCTCTTTGGTTTCACGACGCCACACCTTCCCCCGTTCCCAGCGATCGGTGCGGGCACTGTAGCGCATAGCGCAACTTGTTTCAACGATGCCATTCGGCGGCGCCCGGAGCGGTGACAAGAACCGCGAAGGGCGCAGCGGAGCCACCTATCTAGCATACCTTACCCGGCGTTCGAGAACATGCTCCCCCCCCTCCTGGCACCGGCGGGCAGGCCGAGCGAGAGGTTCGGAAATACCCCTCGACGACCAGATCGCCGCAGGGAATCTCCGGGTCCGGGCGTGCCCTTGCCGGTCCTTACGGACGCTACCCCTCCGGCCAGCGCAGCTTGGGGATGACGCGCTCGCCGTAGGCCCGGATGAACTCCTCCTGGTTGCGCCCGACGTTGTGGACGTAGACCTCGTCGAAGCCGAGGTCCACGTAATGCTGGACGTGGTCGAGGTGCTCGTCGAGGTCGGCGCTGGTCAGGACGCGGTTCGCGAAGTTCTCGATAGAGACCTGCTTGGCCATCGCGGCGAAGTCTTCGGGGTTCCTTATGTCGCCCTTGGGGAAGGGCATCCCGCCGTTGGGCCACTCCTTTACGGCCTGGTCCTCGGCCTCTTGCTGGCCGTCGGCCCAGGAGACGTGGAGCTGAATCATGCGCGGCATCTTGGTCGGGTCCTTGTCCGCCCGGCGGGCGCCTTCCTCGAACTTCTTCATGAGCATCTTTATCTTCTCGTCGGCGGCGCCGACGGTGATGATCCCGTCGCAGAACTCGCCGGTCCTGCGGCTCTGGATCGGCCCCGCGGTCGCCACGTAGATGGGAGGCGGCGTCTCCGGCATGGTGTAGAGCCTCGCGCTCTCGAGCTTTATGTGCTCCCCGGCGTACTTGACGACCTTGCCGGTGAAGAGCTTCCGGATCACCTCGATGGACTCCATGAGGATGCGCAGCCTCGTGGGCGCCTCGGGCCAGTACGCGCCGACGACGTGCTCGTTGAGGGCCTCCCCGGCCCCGAGACCGAGCCAGAATCGTCCGGGGTACATCGCCTCCAAAGTGGCGGCGGCCTGGGCGATGATGGCGGGATGATAGCGGAAGCCGGGCGGCGTGACGCCGGTCCCGAAGCGGAGGTTGGTCGTCGCGCCCAGGGCGCCCATCCAGCTCCAGACGAAGGCGCTCTGCCCCTGATCCGGCGTCCACGGGTGGAAGTGGTCCGAGGCCATCACGGACGAGAAACCGGAATTCTCCGCGGTCTTGCACCACTTCAAGAGGTCCGTGGGATGGAACTGCTCGAACATCGCCGCGTAGCCAACGGTGCCCGTGGTCTTCATGTGGCCTCCCTTTGGTCGTCCGCCGTCAGCCATCAGCCGTCAGCGGTCAGCTTCTCCTTGGACGGAGTATCGTTGCGTTCACTTCCCGACAGTTTACAGCCAGGGCAGAGAAGCCCGCCGCACGTTGCAGAGATCGTCCGATACCGCACGGGCCGAGCTGAGGGCTGATAGCTGACGGCTGAAAGCTAAAAATGATCCGGGACGAAGAGCCAGGGGTCGCCGGTCGGGAAAAGCTCTTCGAGAAGGTCTATGGCCCGGGGCGAGCTGGCCCTGAGGAGGCCGTGGCGCGCGAGTTGTCTGGCCGGGAGGTAGCCGGCGTAGAGTTGGGCGAGCTGACGCACGTCGAGCGTGACCCGGTCTTCGGCCTCCGCCCCCCGCGCTACCTCCCCGCCGCCGACGGTAAACTCGCCGGCGTTCTCGGGGACGACGTCGTCGGCTACTTCGAGGACGAGCGGGCCGCCGCTCCTGTTCAGGTGGCCCAGGGCGCCACCGACGTCGGTGAGGCGGAGCATCTGGTCCGGCTCGATCTTGGCGTCGACGTAGGAGCTCTGGAGGTACGGGTGGAGCGGGTCCTCGCGGCTGGTCCAGTGCCTGACGTCGAAGGCGTCGGGGTCGAGGGCGGCCAGGAAGGAGATTAGGCCCCGCCGCGCCTCGGGAGTGGCCGCGACGAGCTCCTGCACCTCGAGGCGCCGTTCGGGTTCGCGGCCCTCCCGGAGGCTGGACATCTTGTAGATCAGGTACCCCCCGACCTCCCCCTCCGCCTCGTAGACGGCGGTCTCGAAGTCTTTTCGGCCCAGAATCTTGCGCCAGTGCGCCCCGCTCCTGAGCGCGCAGAGCTGGTGCCCCCGCGACGCCGCCTCGAGAAGCGCCGTCATGGCGGGCAGGTCTTCCTCGCGGTAGGCCCGCAGTTTGCTCTGCTCCGGACTCGTCGGAAGATCGGTCGGCTTCAGGGTGTACTCGACGGCCTCGGTGGCGAGCTCGTAGCCGAAGGACCGGTAGAAGGCGTGGGCGAAGGGCGCGAGCAGGGAGAGGTTGACGCCCCGGTCCCTCATGTCCCCGAGCGCGACGCGCATTAGGTCCCCGGCGTAGCGCCGCCTGCGGTAGGCCGGGTGGACCATTACGGCCGCCACGCCGCCCATCGCCGCCGGCTTCCCGTCCACGAGAACCTCCATCGGCAGCACGGTCACGCTTGCCCGGGCCTCCCCGTCCTCCTCTACTACGTGGACCTGCTCGGGGTCCAGACGCGGGTTCTGACCCGCGTCGAAGTACTCGCGCGCGTAGGCCACCTCGTCCCCGAAGGCCGCCACCATGAGCCGCGCCAGCGCCTCGCCGTCTCCTTCTCGGTACGTGCGGATCTGCATGGGCCTCCGAAACCTCGCCTCCCGCCCGGATTCTAACGGAAGTGGCCTGAAGGGATCAGGCCCCCTTCTCGGATTTCTTGGGCTTGGCGGCCCCTTCCGGCTTCTCTTGGACGGCCTCGGCCAGCCAGCGGCACCACTCGGCGTTGCCCCTCTCGTAGAGGATGCCCCGCCGCAACGCCGCGTAGGAGGCGAAGCGCGGCGAGTCCGGCCGGCCGATGTCGTCGGCCCACTCCCTCTCCATCCAGTCCCTTATCTCCTCGTACCGGGCGAGCTGCTCTTCGTGGCGGCACCCCTCCTCCCGGAAGAGCCGCGCCGCCGTCCCCCCGTCCACGAGCCACACGGAGTACGCCTTGAGGGTCAGCTCGTCCTTTGTCGGCCTCCTGGGCGGCGGCTCGGCCGCCCACTCCCTGAGGGCGTCGAGGCCCGCCTGCGTGATTTCGAAGACCTTCTTGTCCGGCCGCTCGCGCTGCTCGACGACGCTGTGGGTCACGAAGCCGTCCTCCTCCAGCCGCGCGAGCTCCGGGTAGATCTGGCTGTGCCCCGCCCCCCAGAAGAACCCCACCCTCCCCTTCATCCTCTGCGTCACGTCGTACCCACTCAGCGCCTCCCGCGCCAACAAACCCAAGATCGCGTACCCAAGCGTCGTCGTCATGCGCCCCCATTTTTCTTTTATGTCACTCTTGACATATAGATTAGCAGATCGTAGAGTACTATATGTCGTGATTGACATAAGAGAACGGCGACGGAGAGAGGCGAAGATGTGCGGCAGGTCGGTAATGTTGCGTGGGGCGGGGTTCGGTGGGCGGCATCGTTCGGAGTTCTTCGGGATCGACGCGGAGAAGCTCGGGGCGGGGGCGAAGGTCGGGGTGGCGTTGGCGGTTCTGGGTCCGGTGGCGTTGTCCGGGGTCTTGCTGGTCGTTTTGGTTCCGGGTCTGTGGTGGATCTTCACGACGTACTTCTGGATCGCCTTCCCCGCCCTCGGGCTGCTGGGTAGCGGCCTCGCGGGGTTGGGGGAGGAGCGGCGGTCCCGGCCCGCGGCCGTCGACCCCGAGCGGGAGTTGCTCGTGGCGCTCAGGGACCGGGGCGAGATGACCCCGGCCGGGGCGGCGACCGAGACCTCGCTCTCGGTGGACGAGGCCGACCGGAGGCTCAGGGAACTGGCGGAGGCCGGTCACCTGGAGGTGCGGGTGCGGGGCGGCGGGATCTTCTACGCGCTGTGGGAGGCCGAAGGGCGTCAGATCGAGGGCGCACGATGAGCGTCAGAACGGGAGGCGCGATGGGTCTGGCGGCGCGGGGCGGTTACAGGAAGTGGTTGCTGGTCTTCGCGTCGGCCGCCGTCGTCTTCGGCCTTATGCACCACGCGGACCACGTCATACGGGGCAACCACTCGGGCTGGCCGTTTCAGGCCGAGGTCACGCCGTTCACGTTCAGCCTGCTGATCTACGCCCTGATCCTGCCCGGAATCTACCTGACGGTTAGGGGGCGCTCCGTACCCGGCTACCACCTGTTCGTCGCCGTCGTCGGGCTGGCGCTCCTCGGTTTCGTCCACTTCGTACCGACGGGAGATTACGAGGCGCCGGTCCAGGACATCTTCATGGTCTACGAGACCCCACTCGCCGGGATGCTCGCGCTCGGGGTGCTGGCCGGCCTCATAACCAGCGTGACGGCGCTCGGGATCGTCGCCCTCGGTGCGATCCGCGCAAGGAGGCTGAACGATGTTGTATAGAACGATCCGATTGTCGAACCTCGTGCTGGCGGGGATGCTGGCCGGCAACGAGTTCGGGACGTGGGCCGCGGTGCACCCGGCGTTGGAGAGGATGATCCCGCCGGAGCGCCTGCGAGCAGAGCAGGAGTTGACGCGCCGGTTCGGCGCGATCATGCCGGCCTGGATGGGCTCCGCGCTCGCCTCGTGCTTTTTGGCGGCCTTTCTCTCGCGCGGGTCTGCCGGGTTCCGCCCCACGCTCCTCGGAACCCTCTGCTTCGCGGCGATGCTCGCTAGCACCAGGCTCGGCAACGTCCCCATCAACGACCGCACCCTGGAGCTGAAGGAGGACGACCTCGAGGAGTTCGGGCGGCTGCGGGACCGGTGGGGCCGGCTGCACACGCTGCGGGTCATCCTGACCGTGACGGGCTTGGCCGCCCTCGTCGCCGGCGCGCTTGCGGGGGACGGGCGATGAAGGCGCGGTCGGCCTCCGCGCGGGGCGCGACGGCCCTCGGGGCTGTTGCCCTGGGGGCGATGGCGACCGGCGCGGCGGCGTTCGGGGCCGTTGCTGTGGGAGCGCTGGCGATCCGGCGGCTCGCGATCCGGCGCGGCAAAATAGGGCACCTCACCATCGACGAGCTGGAGGTCGGGCGGCTGCGGGTCCGGGAGCTGGTGGTGGAGAGCCAGGAAGAGGGCGGATAAGTCGCATGGTTCCTTTCGTTCTGCTGCTGGTATCGCTGCTCGCATTCCGGAGCCTTGGCGCCGCGGGCGTTGAGCCTCTCTCGGACTGGCGGAACGCCGCCGCGTGCTCGCTCGCGCTCATGTTCCTGTTTACGGCGAGCGCGCACTTCACGAGCACGAAGAAAGACCTGATCGCCATGGTCCCGAGCGTGTTTCCCCGTCCGGAGCTAATGGTTATAGTCACCGGCATTCTGGAGATCCTGGGCGCCATAGGGTTGCTGATACCCGCCACCCGTAGCTTCGCGGGTATCGGCCTCATCTTGCTGCTGGTCGCGCTGTTTCCTGCCAACGTCGCGGCGGCCAGAAAGCAGGTGCCGCTTCGCGGGAAGCCACCGACGCCGCTCCCCTTCCGGCTCTTCCTGCAGCTTGCATTCATCGGAACGACATGGTGGGCTACCCAAACGTAAACCGCCTCCAGAGGGGACGACAGATGGCCCGGGTGGTCAACGTCACGTTCACGGCGCGGACAGACGGGTCCTTGGTGGCGGTCATCATCGGGGTATGGCTTCTACGGCACGAATAGTCCGGGCCGCGTGGGCGGCCCGCCAAACCACGAGTAGGAGGATCTGGGCGTGGCCGAAGTGACACCGGGAAGGTTCACCGCCAGGACCGACGAACCGTTCGTCGTCTTTATAATAGGAATGCGGATCAACAACCTCTTCGCCGTGAGGAAGTGGCTTCCCACGATACGTGCGATGCCGCCCATGCTCAAGGAACTCTACCGGCACCCCGAGAAGGGCTTCCTCGGCGGCGAGTTCTTCTTCTACCGCTGGGGGCCCGCGATCGTGCAGTACTGGCGCTCGTTCGAGGACCTGGAGCGCTTCGCCCGCAACCCCGACGACCCGCACCTGCCGGCC
>DASYWA010000024.1:0-3375 GCA_035936475.1 Rubrobacter sp.
TACGCCCCGACCCTCGAAGGCCAGTACATCATCAAGAACATCGTCCTCGTCAGCGCCGGCCTCGTCATCGGCGCTACCGTCCGAGGCGGCGGCCTCACCGCCCACCCACAAAGCGTAGAGGCCGCCCGCCAGACGGAGAAGAGGGAGACCGCAAAAACCCTCGCCCCCTCCACCCACCGGCCGTAGGGGCGGGTTCGAAGCCCGCCCGCGCCCCGGGAAACGTCCCTAACGCCTCCTCCGCGCCGCGAAGAGGGGTTTGAGGTCGTCGAGGCCCTCGTACGTCCACCACAGGTAGTTGCGCGTGCCGTCCTCGCGCAGCGGATGGAGGTCTTCCAGCTCCGGGTCTTCCAGAAAAGAGCGGAAAGACTCGCGGGAGGCCCACTCGACCAGGATCATCGCGGTGCGCGGCTCCACCTCGGGCTCCCTCTCCATCGCCTCGTCGAGGAGCCCCAGGGCGACCACCCGCCCGTCGTGCTTGGCGACCGCCGCAGGCGAGCGGCGCGAGTATTGCAGGTAGGAGTCGTTGTCCGCGAGGTCGAACAGGTTGAGGGCGTAGAAGCTCACGTTTTTCCTACCTCAGCCAACGATCAGTACCCCCGTGTTGAAGTGCATCTGCCTGCAGCGAGTCCGGGCCTCGGGAAAAGCGACGTCGCGGCCCAACCGCTCCGGCCCCCGACGGTTCCCCGCCCGTCTCGGGAAAGAGGGCGCCGTTGAAGCGGGCGATAAAGAGTGCTACGCGCATGTTCGCGGCCCCCGGTGGCACGCTCGCGGGTGCGGGACAATCGGGCCTCCTCCCCCTACGGTCTCCCCCGAATCATAGCCCATGCGCAAGCTCCGGGCCGTCTGCCGGGCGGCCCTCCCGCCTCGCCGCCTGGAGGGCTACCGGATCACTTCGAGGGCCGCCGGTTCGATGCGGAAGGACATCGGCAGGTGCCCCCAGACCTCGCCGTCTATCTGCACCGGGACGCGCGCGCCGCGGCCGGCCGGGGACTCGGCGAGGATGCCGCGCGACGCGAACGACTTCATGGTGCGGTCCAGCGGCTTCTTGGCCAGGATATGGGCCAGTACGTCGGGCCGCATCAGGCGTCCCACCTTCTCGACCAGGACTATCTGGAGCTCGCCGCTCCCCAAAGAGGCGTCCTCGGCCGTCTCGAAATCCCCCCCGTAATACTGGCCGTTGGCGACGACGGCGTACTGGACCACGTGGGTGGTCTCCCCGTCCTTGATGCGCAGCTCCGGACGGTCGCCGCGGAAAAACACCTTGAGCGCGACGAGCGGGAAGGCGAGCGACCTCAGGTAGCGCTTGAGGCGCGGGCCCACCTCGCGCACGACGTCGGCGTCGAAGCCGATGCCGGCCATGCAGGCGAAGCGCCGCTCGGTCCCCTCCCCGTCCGTCGCCACCCCGACGTCCATCCGGAAGGGGGCGCCGGCCAGGATCCTCTCGCAGGCGCCCTCCGGCTCCAGCGGCAGCCCGAGCTCCCGTGCCAGCACGTTCGCCGTCCCGAGCGGCAGGATGCCAAGAGTGGCGCCCTCCGAGAGGCCGTTCAGGACCTCGTTCACCGTCCCGTCGCCCCCGGCGGCGATCACGAGCCGGTCGCCGGCCGCGGCGGCGAGCTCGGTCGCGTGGTCCGGGCGCTCCGTGTTCAGCACCTCGACCGTGAGACCGCCGGCGCGCAAGGCGTCGGCGAAGCCCTCCAGGTAGCCCTCGTCGCCCGCGCTCCCCGAGTTGGAGTTGCCTATGATGACCGCCCCCGGCGTCATACCGCGAGCCTCACCGCCGGGTCAGCCTTGCCTTGCGTGGGTGTGCGGGGGCACCGTGGGGCCTTCGGAGGGCTGTATCAGGACCCAGCCGGGACCCTCGAAGGCGATCTGGAACGTCTCCCCGGAGTCGCGCCCGAGGAAGGTGTTAAAGGAGACGTCGCTCTTGACGCGGGTGCTCACCCCGCCGCTCCACGCTATGGCAGAGTCGGGGTCGGCGGAGGTGGGGGTGCTCGTGTCCAGCAGGACCGGATCTCCCTGGGCCGTGACGGCCACCTTGCCGGTGCCGTGCAGCACCACGTTGAACGCCCCGCCGGCGAGCCTCCCGGCGCCCGCCAGGGGGACGATATCCCAGTCTACGCCCTCCTCGAAGGCGAGGATGTTGTCCCCGTTGACCGTCATCGTCTCGCCTTCCAGGTCGAGGATCATGATCTTGCGGGCGTTGTTCGCCAGAAAGACGTCCCCCGTCCCCCCGGCGACCATAAGATCGACGCCCTCACCGGTGAGGGCCTTTTTGAAGAACCGCCCGAGGCCCCCGCCCTTGTGATCGAAGCGCACCTCGCCCTGGTAGGCGACCATCGAGCCGAGCTTCGCCTGCACCGCGTTGCCGTCCAGCCGGACCTTCAAGAGCGACGAGTTCTGCAGCGTGAGGGTGCCGCCAGAGGCCACCTCTTTGAACTGGTTAAGGTTGGTCTCTTCCATAAGGGCCTCTCCATCGCTAGTCGTGCCGTATCCGGGGACGGCGAGAGCCGGCGCGGTGATGGTGCATTCCTGCGCCGGCTCTCGCGTTTACGCTGTTTTCTCCGGGTCCCGTCCGGGACCGGCCGGTCAGGAGCCCGACCTTATCCTGCGGTCGAGCTGCTCGAGGACCGTGTCGCGGTTCTTGTTGCGCTCCTCGTAGTCGCGGACCACCCGAAGCTCCTCGACCGAGAGGCCGGCGACGCGCCGGGAGATCTCGTCGGCGTTCAGATCGTCGTAGTTCTCGACCGGGAAGCCCGACTCCCGCAGGCCCTGCTTGGCGTAGGAGAGCGGGATGTTGAAGAGCTGGGCGTAGGTGTTCATGACCTCCTGGGTCATCTGCTGGAAGGCCTGCTGTTGCTGCTGGGCCTGCTGCTGGAACGTCTGCCGCTGATGCTGGGCCTGCTCCATCCACTGCTGGGCCGTCTGCTGGAGGGCCTGCTGCTGCTGCTCGGCCTGGCCGGAGACGTAGGAGCCCGGGGTGTTCAGGAGCTGCATGTAGGTCTCCATCATCTCCTGGGTCATCTGCTGGCTTGTCTGCTGCTGGCGCTGGATCTGCTCGGAGAGCGTCTGCAGCATCCCGAGCCACTGCTGCCTGGCCTCCTCCGGCGCCTGCTCTAACCTGTCCATGCTTCGCTCTGTCATGTTCGCTCCTTGCTCGTTTGACTTCCGGAAGGCTCGGTATACCCGTTTCGGGCAGAGCCGGAACTTCTTTTGTCGCTCTGGCCGGGCGTCTCTACAACATCCGGGCGACGGCGAGACCCGAGAACAGCAGGATCAGCGCCACCGACGTGAGGCACCCGACGGGCACCACCACGCAGCACCCCCCGCGGTTACCTCGTCCCCAACGTATCATCCGTCCTCCTCCCCAAAAAGCCG
>DASYWA010000025.1:0-2812 GCA_035936475.1 Rubrobacter sp.
CCTGCTCCTGTCCGTCGTCGGTGTCGGCGCGGTGCAGGCCGGGATCTTCGTGGTGCTGGCGATGGCGGTGGCGGTGTTCCTGGGTGAGGGAAACCTAGGGGTGAACGAGACCGCCATCTCGGCGATGATCATCATGTTCACCTTCCAACCCTCGGCCGCCGGCTTCCCGGTCGATCGCTTCCTGGAGGCGCTGATCGGCGGCGGTACCGCCTTGCTCATAAACGCCCTGCTCCCCGTAAACCCCGAGCGCATGGTCGAAGACGCGGCGTTCCCGGTCTTCGAGGAGTCGGCCGCCGTGCTAGAAGAGGTGGCGGATGCCCTGGAGAACGGCGACGCCGGGCGGGCCCAGAGAGCGTACGTTAAGGCCAGGGAGATAGACGCGAGGGTGGCAGGGCTGAAGGAGGCCGTCGAGGCCGGGCGCGAAACCGCCCGCCTCGCGCCGCCCCGGCGGAGGAGCCTGGGGCACATGGACCTCTACACAGGCGCGGCCGACCAGATAGACCTGACGGTGCGCGACGTGAGGGCGCTTGCCCGCGCGGCGCTCTCCGTGGTCCAACCCGAAGCCGAAGATCCCGTCCCCGAACGCCTCCCCGCGGCGATCCTCGGCCTGGCCGGGGCGACGGAGGCCCTGGCCGCCTACCTGCGGACCTCGGGGGTTCCTCCCGACAAGACGCGCCGGCTGGCCCTGGAGGCCGCGAAGGAGGCCAGCACACTGCTCGAAGAGCACGAGGACCTGGCGAGCAACCTGGGCGTCAACGCGCTCGTCGACCAGATCCACTCCTCGGCGGTCGACCTCATAGGGGGCACCGGCATGGACCGCGCGGAGGCCCTGCAAGCCCTGCAAGAGGCCACCGGACGCGCCTCGTGGTAGCGAGCGCGCTGCTCTACCTCGCCATGGGCGAGCCGGCCGCCGGGAACGCGCCCCCAAGGTCGGGCCCTGCCCAGGCGTCCGGCCCTGGCCCTTATTCACCCAACCTCGTAGAAGGATGATTCTCCGAACTTCGCCTGTACGGAATTCTACGAAGTTCATTACCTAGGGGATGCACAGCGCATACAGCGCTATATCTAGTAACCGTGTGGGAGGATGCACCTCGAACTTCGCTTGTACAGAATTCCGCGAACTTCGGCTTTATCGGGTTCTGCGAACTTCACGCTGAGGTTGTTCTGCGAACTTCGGACTGAGGGGGTTCTCGGAAGTCCGCGTAGCCCCGGTCCTATGCCGAGTGGTATGTTTAGCCTCCTTATGTGCAGGGTACATATACATGCATCAAGCAATCCTCTCACATGGAGGCATCTCTACAAGACAGAGACTACTTCGTAGAAGGATAGAAACGCGCACCCCAGAGAAGGGAGGCCAACATGGCCAGCATAGGTAACAAGATCAAAGAGGCAGCGACGAAGGCCGCTAAGGACAAGATGTCCGGGGACAAGAAGGGCAAGAAGCGCACCGGAGGCTCGGAAAGCGGCGCGGATAAGGCCAAGGGGGCCATCAAGAAGCATCTGAAGTAGAAGAGGATGCTATCGGGCCGGGACCCTACGGGGTTCCGGCCCTTCCTCTTGCCCTTGGTCACCGGAGTGCGTGGAAGGGATGTTCCGCGAAGTTCACCCTTAGGGGGTTCTCCGAAGTTCGGATGCCGAGGTACGCCTTGCGGTCTTCGGACGGCGAGCAAGAAGCTACAAATCATGTCAAGGTATGTTTAGCGCCCCTACAAGATGGGTAGAATAAGTAACAAGCAACCGGGAGCATCCCGAGAGGAAGGCAACACTTGCACAGCGAGACGCGCACCGATGGGTTCACAGCCGTAGAAGATCGCTTCGCCGGATACACCGTCTACGACCAGGCCGACCAGAAGATCGGCAAGGTCGACGACCTGTTCCTCGACGAGAACGATTCGCCCGAGTACGTAGGCGTCAAGATGGGCTTTTTGGGCACCAGCAGCACGCTGATCCCGATGGAGCTTGCGACCACCGACGAGTCTAGCGGCTCGATCACGGTCTCCACGGACAAGGAGACCGCTAAGAACGGCCCCGCCTTCGACGACGACCGGGAGATCACCCCGGAGTACGAGGACGAGGTCCGCTCCTACTACGGCCTCGGCGCCGCCCAGAGCTCCGGCTCCTACGGCGAGTACGAGGGCTCTGAGACCGGCGACGCCGGCAAGGTGGGCCCCGGCATGTACGAGGGCGACACCGAATCGGGCGAGTTCGTGGGCCACGCCGAGGACAACGAGGGCGTCAACCAGACCCAGGGCTCGGACCTCGAGGACCGCGACGAGCTCAGGGTGCAGCGCTCCGAGGAGGAGCTCCGCGCCGGGACCCGCGAGCGCGAGGCCGGCTCGATGAAGGTCCGCAAGCGCGTGAGGACCGACCGCGAGCGCGTCGAGGTCCCCGTCAAGCACGAGGAGGTCTCCGTCGAGCGCGTGCCGGTATCGGGCGAGGCGACCGAGGCCCAGATCGGCCAGGACGAGGTCGAGGTCCCGGTGACCGAGGAAGAGGTAGTGGTCGACAAGCGGGCGGTGGCCAAGGAAGAGGTCAGGCTGCGCAAGGACGTGGTGGAGGGCACGGAGGTCGTCGAGGAGGACGTCCGCCGCGAGGAGATCGACGTCGAGGACGACACCACCCGCCGCGCCCAGTAAGCCCGCAGCAACGACAGAACACACCACAGGAGGGGGGGGGAGGGCCGTTGGGGAAGGCAGGAGTCCTGGTAGCCTACGCTGCCTTGGCCGCAGCCGTCCTCGTCGTCTTGGTAGCACCGCTGGCACCGTTGTACGCTGTGGCGGGGTTCGGGCCTTTTCTCGGCTTGGTGTTGATG
>DASYWA010000026.1:0-2747 GCA_035936475.1 Rubrobacter sp.
GGGGTCACCGAGAAGATGATCGCCCACTTCGTCCGGCGGGCCCGTCGACGGGGCCGCTGGCCCCACGGGTCCTTTTTCGGCCCCAGGGTCGTGGTGTGCGTGCCCTCGGGGGCCACGGGGGTGGAGCTGAGGGCGGTCAGGGAGGCCGCCGAGTCGGCGGGGGCCAGGAGGGCCTACACCATAGAGGAGCCTTTAGCGGCTGCCATAGGGGCGGGTCTGCCGGTCGAGGAGCCCGAGGGCTCCATGGTCGTCGACGTGGGCGGTGGTACCACCGAGGTTGCGGTGATCTCTTTGGGCGGCATCGTGACCAGCGCCTCCGTGCGGACCGCCGGGAACGAGATGGACCGGGCCATCGCCTCATTCGTTCAGAAGGCGCACCGGATGGCCGTGGGCGCCCAGACCGCCGAGCAGCTGAAGATGGAGCTTGGGAGCGCCCTGCCGTTGGAGGAAGAGGCGTCGGCGGAGGTGAGGGGCCGGGACCTCCTCACTGGGCTGCCAAAGACGGTAGTGGTAACCAACGAGGAGATTCGGGAGGCCATAAGCTCCCCCGTGGAGGCCATCGTGCAGGCGGCGAAGGACACCCTCGACCGCACGCCGCCCGAGCTGGCCTCCGACATCATCGAGCGGGGCATGGTCCTGGCAGGAGGAGGGGCGCTCCTGCGGGATCTCGACGAGAGGCTCAGGCTCGAGACGGGCGTTGCGGTTCACGTGGCCGAAGATCCTCTAAGGTGCGTCGCGGTGGGCAGCGGACGCTACCTGGAGGAGATAGGCCTCTTGGGCCGGGCCCTCTCGCCTGGCTGACCCAGGAATCGTCCGAACGCACCGCCGCGAAGGGCGGTGGCGGCACCTCGGCGACCTCGAGCAGCCTGCGCCGCTGCTTCTCCTCCAGGGGGCCACCAAGCTCTATCTCGCGCCCGATGCGGTCGATCCTGCCAAAAGGGCCCCGCCGCGGCATCCGGAAAGGCTCAAAACGGCTTCTTACGCGCCCTCAGCCTGCACCCGATTGTATCCGCCACGCCTAAGAGAGAGGGTTACGGCGGAATGAGTTCGTCTGGGCGTACGCCTTACCCGGCTCCTGAGCCGCGCCGACCCCGTTCCCGGGGATCACACGCGGCGAGCCCCGCGTCGGTGCCCGCAAGCGCACGCGGGTCCCCCTTCCCGTTCCGCCCTCGACCGTCAGCCGCCCGCCGAGGGCAGAGGCCCGCTCGTGCATGCCCCTCAGACCCAACCCGGCGGCCCCCTCCCCCGGCGCGAAACCGCGCCCGTCGTCTGAGACCTCGATCGCCAGGTCGTTTCCCTCCCTTTTGAGGGCTACCAAGACGTTGCGGGCCCCGGAGTGGCGCCGGACGTTGGTCAGGGCTTCCTGCACGATCCGTAGCGCCTCCGCTTCGGACTCGCCGAAGGGTTCCGAGGGAATCCCGCCCCCTACCTCTAAGCTTATATTGCGCCCCGGCGCCATCCTGCGGTTCCGCTCCACCAGGGTCGCCACTAGCTCGGCGAACGTCGCGCCCTCCTCCGCCCCCAGGCGCAGGTCGTAGACCGCTTCCCGCAGGCCCCCGACCGACCGCCGGATGTCTTTGACCTGCTGTTCGAGTTCCTCTTCGAGCCCCGTGCCCTTGGCCTTGATCCTGGTGACCTGCAAGGCCATCGCCGTGTAGGCGAGGTCCTGAAGTACCCCGTCGTGGAGGTCGCGGGCTATCCTGCACCGCTCGGCCTCCCTCACCTCTCGCAGCGCCTCCTCGGCCGTCTTGCGCTCGGTGACGTCGTGGACGGTCCCGACCAGCTTCACCGGCCGCTTCGACGCGTCGCGGACGACCTCGTACCGGGTGCTAACGAAACGGACCTCGCCGTCCGGCTTGACCACCCGATATTCGACGCTGGACTGGCCTCTCTGGTGCCCACCGTATAAAGTCGCCCGGACTTCCCTACGGAGGCGTACCCTGTCTTCGGGGTGCACGAGGTCCAGGAACCTCTTGTAAGTGGGGACGAAAGCCCGCGGAGCGTAGCCGACGATGCGGTAGAGCTCGTCGGACCAGTACGCTTCGTCCCCGGCTATGTCGTAATCCCAGTTGCCGAGGTGGGCAATCCGTTGCGCGGCCGAGAGGCTGCTCTCGCTCCTTCTGAGTTCTTCCTCCGCCCGCTTTCGCTCGGTTATGTCGCGGACAACGACGCACATCGCCTCTTTGCCGCCGTAGGAGATCATGTTCGCGCTGACCTCCACCTCCACCAAAGAGCCGTCCTTGCGAAGGTGGCGCCGCTCGCCGCTGACGTAATTCCTTCGCTCCCGCACGCGCTCGACGTAGCAGTCCATGCTCTCTCGAGGATAGGGGACCACCTCGTAAAGCGTCAGCCGCAAGATCTCTTCGGGGACGTAACCCAGTAGGTTGTGGTAGGCGGCGTTGGCTTCTAGGATGCGCTTGGTGCTGACGTCGACCAGCAAGATCCCCTCGCCGGCCTGCTCGACCACCGCCCTGTAGCGCTCCTCGCCCGCCCCGAGCTCTTCCTCCGCCCGCTGGCGTTCCCGGCGCCCTTCGGCCTCGCGCAACTCTCGCTCGATCGCCGGGCACAGCCGCACCATGTTGTCTTTGGGGACGTAGTCTTGCGCCCCCGCCCGCATCATCGCGACGGCGGCGTCCTCCCCGATCTTGCCGGAAACGACGATGAACGGGGTATCGAAGCCCAACTCCTGCAACAGGTCGAGGGCGTCCGGCGCCCTGAAGCGCGGCATGTGGTAATCGGAGATAACG